>JAMCWG010000089.1:0-6043 GCA_023475235.1 Chloroflexota bacterium | reverse complement strand
TACACTTATGCCGTGGAGAAGCCGCAGGCCGAGGCACGGCAGGGGCTGCTGGGCCGCTACTACCCCAACCCGGGTGGCCCGCCGGGAAGCTCGGCCCAGGCACTGCCCCGCCAGGCTATTGCCTTGCATCAAGGAGGGGCATGGCCCCTGTCCAGCCTGTCGGCGGCCGAATGGGAGGGCGGCCTGTACGCGCCGCAGTACGGCGCCTACCGCTTCTCACTGGCGGGCAGGGGAGCGGCTGACCTGGAGATCGACGGGCGCAAGGTGGTCGAGCTGGCCCCCGGGCAGGCCGGGGCCGAAGGTACGGCGACGCTCTACCAGGGAATGCACAGTCTGTCGGCGCGTTACCGGGCCGGCGATGGCCCGCCTACCCTGGAGCTGAAGTGGGCGCCGCCCGGCAAAGGCTTCGAGCCCGTACCGATGGAGTACCTCACGCCCGTGGGACCTCGCCAGGACCAGGGGCTGACGGCGACCTACTTCGAGGGCGCCGACTGGCAGGGGTCGCCCCTCTTTCAGCGGGTCGACGGATCGGTGGACTTCTGGTGGCCGCGGGAGGAGCCCATCCCGGACCGCAGCTTCAGCGTGGAGTGGAGCGGCTGGCTCGAGGTCCAGCGGGCGGGCGACTACCGGTTCGACGTGTTCTCTCACGACGGCGCGTGGCTGTACGTCGATGACCGGCTGGTGGTGGACAACGGCGGCCAGCACCCGGAGCAGTGGCGCGGCGGGCAAGCCAACCTACAGCCTGGGCAGCGCCGCATCCGGGTCCGCTACTTCCAGGTCCGCACGGCGGCCAACATCGGGCCCAAGGGGATTCGCCTCTACTGGACGCCCCCCGGCTCGCCTCGGCAGGTGATACCATCGGATGCCTTACGCCCTCTGGACACGAAGTGAGGTGACAAATGAAGGACAGCGATCGTTCCTGGTGGGTCCTGGTCCTGGTGCTCGGCCTCTTCTCATTGGGCTACCTGTGGAGCGGGTCGACCAAGAACCCCATCTGGGGCTGGCCTACCACTTCTACGGCGGCCTGCTGGCGCGGCTCCTGAAGCTCCATAGCAGCGAGGAGGCCGCCGGCATGGCCCCTCGACCATCGGAATGGCCGGCCTTCGCCTTCCAGCTCGCCGTCATCGTGGGGCTGGGCGGGCTGACCGGCCCCGTCGTCGCGGCGCAGTACGGCTTCCTGCCCGGGGTAATGTGGATCGTGTTCGGGGCGGTAGTCGCCGGAGCGGTGCACGACGGCGTGATCATGCTGGCCTCGGCGCAGGCGGGAGGCGCTTCCTTAACGACGCTGCTGCGCCAGGATCTCGGGCCGGCCGCCGGGCGTGTCGCCCAGGTGCTCGTGCTCCTCGGCCTGCTGATAGCAATCGGCGGCCTGGGCGGGATGGTAGCCAGGTCGCTTGCCGGCAATGCCTGGGCGGGCTACAGCTTCTTCGTCAGCATACTCGCCGCGCTGCTGGCCGCGGGCTACGCGCGGCAGCCCGCACGCGCCGTCCGAAGTGCAGGTCTGCTCTGGGGCCTGGGGTTGATGCTGCTTGGAATGTTCGGGGGCGGTTTCGTCGCCGGCTCGCCCCTCGGGTCCGTCCTGTCGTGGCCGGAGGGGACGGCCCTCTTGCTGTTGCTCGCGTACCTGTTCGCGGCTACCAGTCTGCCCGCGGCGGCCCTCACTACGCCGCGGGTACAGCTCTTCGGCCTGGCCGGACTGGGGCTGCTGGGCGGGCTGGCCGTCATGCTGGCGCTTTCCGCTCCGCCGCTGGCGATGCCTGCCGTCATCAAGTTCGCCGCCGCAGGCAGCCCGCTGGCGCCGGGGGGGCTGTGGCCCTTCCTCATCCTGGTCGTGGGCGGGGGCGCCGTGTCCGGCTACCACGCGCTGACGACCGCGGGGCCCTCCGCCGCGCTGCTGCGCCGCCCGGAGAACGGGCTCAGGGTCGGCTTCGGCGCGATGCTGGCGGCAGGCTTCTTCGGGGTAGTCCTGCTGACCCTTACGGCTACCCTCCAGCCGGGCGATTTCTTCGCCATCGCCACCAGCCCGGCCGTGCCCGACCTGGCGGGCGTCACCGGCTTCCAGGCCACGGAGATGGAGCGGATCGGCGGCGTCTTGAAGCAGCCTCTGGCCGCCAGTCCTAACCCGTTCACCGCCGCGGCGGTTGCCGTTGCGCGCACCGCGGCCGTATTCCCAGCCTTCCCGGCGGCAAACCAGCAGACAATCTCTCAGGTCTACCAGTACGCATTCTCCCTGGCCCTGGTCGCGCAGATGCTGTTCGTCCTGGCCGGGCTGGAGGCCCTGTGCCGAGCGGGCCGGGGCCTGCTCGAGGAGTTGCTCGCCGGCCGGAACGGGGCTGACAACGTTGCCGGACCCGCCAGCAAGCGCCCCTACGCGAGCGTCGCCACCGGCGCGATAGTGGCGGCCGTAACGGGGATGATGGTGCTGGCCGATGGCGGGGGAAGCCTGACGGCGCTGCTGGAGCCGGCGGGGACAGTGCTGGCTGTCCTGGGGCTGGGGCTGGCGGCGGCGTACTGGTGGCGGCGCAGCCAGGCCCGGAACGCGGGTGCGAGCATCCCCTTCCTGCTGCCCATGGCCCTGATGCTGGCCGCCAGCCTGTGGGGCGGCGCGACGTACGCGACCGATCGCTACTGGCGGAGCACCGACCCGAAGGTGGCTTTCGGCCGCGCCTACGGCAGCCTGGTGGACATCGGTACGCAGATGGGCCTGCCGCGCGACCCGCTGGTGAACGCATCGCGCGGCTTCCCGGCCAATCAAGCAACGGAGGTATACTTCAACCGTGGGGTCGATGGCCTGGGGAAGGAGCTGGGCGACCGCATGGGCCAGCCTTCCGAGGCGGGGCTGTGCCTGGCCGGGGCCTTGAAGGCCCGGGCCGAGAGCATCGCCCGGTGGGGGGGCCATCCAATCGGCAACGTTGGCGGCTATGCTGGTTCTTCTGCTGGCGACCGGCGGGCTGGCCGCGTCTGCGGCTCTCCGCCAGGCATCGCCGCCTGTCCCTGAGGCGGCGCCGGAGGCAGCCCTGCCCCAAGCGCCGCTCGTTTCCTTCGCTCCCCCTGCCCCAGGGGACGAAGACCTCGATCAGCGGCTGCTGGACGAGACCGGAGAGTAGTGGCTGGCCCCTAGCGCTCCTCCAGCTCCTCCCGCAAGGCGGCCTCGGCCCGGCGGCGCAGGGCCGTAACCGCCTGGGGGGTGACGCCGAGCGCTCCGGCGATCTGGCGGACGCTCTGCTCGTGGCCGTAGAAGCGGGCGATGACGGCCCGCTGCCGCGGCGACAGTCGCCGCAACGCATTGCCCAGCCGCGGATGCTCGAGGCCGGCGTGGAGGCGGGTCTCCAGCTCCACCGCCGGGTGTTGCATCGTATCTTCGTTCAGGGGGACGGCCAACCTGTTCCGCCGCCGCTCGGCCCGCAGGTAGTTGGCTATCCGCCAGCGCAGCTTGGTGTGAAGGTAGGCCTCCAGGTTGCTGTTCAGCCTGGGCTGGTACTCTCGCAGGAGGCCGATCATCTGGGCTCTGGCCTCCTGCCGCAGGTCATCCTCGTCCACCACGCCTGCCCGCACCTGCACGCGAAAGGACGCGGCCACTCGCAGCACCAGGGGCTCGTAGCGGCTCAACAGGTCTTCCAGCGGCAGGGCGTCCGTTGAGCCGTCTGAGCGGCAGACGGGTACTTCGATCTCCTCGGCCTCTCGGTCCTGGGTTTCGACGTCTTTGGTCAATGTCGATGAATGCGTCATTGCTGTGAGACCTCCCTGCGGACAGCCCGCCCTAGCTGAAGCGACGGATGAGCGCCACAACCTTGCCTTGAATGACGAGATCGCGCACGAACATGGGCTCCAGGTAGGGATTGGCGGGCTGCAGGCGGACGAAGTCCTTCTCGCGATAGTAGCGCTTGAGGGTCACCTTGTCGCCCTCCAGCAGTGCCACCACCGTGTCCCCGTTCTCGGCCGTGCTCTGAGGCTGCACGATTATTATGTCGCCGTCGTGGATGCCGTCGCCGATCATACTCTGGCCGCGCACGCGCAGGGCATAGCAGCCATCGCCCCGGACCAGGCTGGATTCGACCTGGAGGTACTCCCCGAGGTCCTGGCGGGCGTCGATGGGCTGTCCGGCGGCAATCTCCCCTACAACGGGCAGGCGGGCCACCCCTGGCGGCAGCGGCGCGGGCTGCACAGGGGGCGGCAGCACCTCGATGCCGCGGGCCCGTCGCTTCCGGCGCAGCCAGCCCTTCTTTTCCAGGGCGACCACGTGGGCAAAGGCCGCCGTGGTGGAGATGCCCATCGCCTGCGCCAGCTCGGTGTAGGAGGGTGACCGCCCCTGCGCGTCGTACATCTCCCGGAGGAGCCGCAGGGCCCGTTCCTGCTTCTCGGTAAGCTCGCCGTCCATATCTGATCTGCCCTCCTTTCGATGCATACTATAGCATAATGCTGTGAATTGCGCAAGTATATGCTATGGTATTCTATAGACTAATGGAGGGCAAGTTGGCGCAGGGCCTTGCCGCTACGGCACCACAGGGGCACCGAGATACAGGGACCAAGACATAGGGAGATCAGGATACACGAGCGCAAGGTGTTTCGATTATCGAGATCGATGCTGCGTTTTCGTAGGGGCGCACCCGAGTGCATGGGTTACAAGTTAAGGATTTGAAAGATTTGTCAAGGTCGCGATGCATCTGGCATACTTTAGTATGACTAACAATAGCAAACCCAAACAATATCGTCCGCCCGATATTAATCGGGATCACGCTCGGCCTCGCACGGCCCCGGCTCCATCCAACGCCGCTGTCGAATCACGGCTGACCGATTTGATTAGTCCGGCCACCTACGGCCTGACCAACTACTATCACCAACTCGGCTTGCGCTGGCGCGTCCTTAATCTGCCCATCATGGTCGCTCTGGTCTTGACTATGATATGGCGCCAGGTGCCCTCGGTTTCGACCCTGGTCCAGATGATTACTCGTGAAAAGATCATGTGGGCGCCACGGGTAGATGTTAGCCAACAGGCTCTCAGCCTCAGATTGCGCTGCCTTCCGGCCGAGTTGTTCGCCGAAGTCTTCCAAGCAATCCTGCCCCAATTGTTGGCTCGTGCTGTAGCGCGAACACGGCCCCAGCCCCCGGTCATTGCAGGAGCTATGCGGCATTTCGACCGTCTCTGGATCGTGGACGCCGCCACCTTGGAGGCGCTCTTTCGTAAGGTGGGAGTGTTGCGCGGCGCACCAGATGTGCCACTGGGAGGCAAGCTCTTGGCCCTCCTGGACCTGGCTACCAAACTGCCCTCGCCACGGCGAGTCGCCTCTGGCGACATCCGACTCTGGCTGGATGACGATCCCAACACTAATGAGAAAGCGTTCCTGGATGAGCTCAAGGAGTTGCTGCAAGCTGGAACCCTGCTCATTTTTGACCGGGGATTTTACTCCTTCCCATTCTTTGACTGGCTGACTGAGCAGGGGTTGTGGTTTGTTACCCGTGCCCGGGATTTGGCCTCCTTCCGCGTCGAGCAGGTGCTTTTCCAGAGTCCGAACGTACGGGATCGCATCATCGCCCTGGGCATGTACCGCTCCAACCCGTGCCGGCATCGGGTGCGCTTGGTAGAGGTGTGCATAGGTGGCTTGTGGCACAGGTACTTGACCAATGTGTTGGATCCGACCGTGCTGTCCACTGCCGATGTGATGGACCTGTATGGGCGACGTTGGTGCATCGAGGAAGCGTTCTTGCAGGTGAAGCGTCTGTTGGGTCTGGCTTATCTGTGGACGGGAGCACAGAATGGCATAGAGATGCAGATCTGGGCTACCTGGCTGCTTTATGGCGTGCTCATCGACTTGAGCGACGCGGTGGCCCAAGAGCTCAACTTGCCGCTGGACCAGATCTCGGTTGAAATGGTCTACCGTGGTTTGTACCATTTTTGTGGTGCCTATCAGCGCGGCGAGGCCACCGATCCGGTGGCCTATCTGGCCGCGCAAACTGATCTCGGAATCGTCAAACGACGTCGCAAATATAGGGAGCGGGCCCGCCTTGACAAGATACCAATCGAGCTTAACTTGTAACCCATGAC
>JAMCWG010000052.1 GCA_023475235.1 Chloroflexota bacterium | reverse complement strand
AGGCTGGAGCAGACACTCGTGCGGTTATGCCGGCGCTACACAGCCGATGAAGGGGCAGTGCAAGGCAAGCTCTGTCGGCGGATCGCGAAGTTCATCAAGGAATTGTTCGTGTTCGTGGCCCGCCCGGCGTTCGCACCAGCTTGACAGGCCGTATCTTCCATATATACTACGATATTAGCGCCTGACCCCGGGGCCCGGACGGGCCCCGGCTACAAGCCGCCGAGGAGATGCCAGTGCTGGCCAAAGTGCTGACCTGCGCCGTGGTGGGGCTGGAAGGTGCCATCGTCGAGGTCGAGGTGGACATCGCCCACGGTCTGCCCGCCTTCAACATCGTCGGCCTGCCCGACGCGGCCGTGCAGGAAGCGCGCGAGCGGGTGCGCGCCGCCATCCGCAACTCCGGCTGCGACTTCCCCATGCGCCGGGTGACCGTGAACCTGGCCCCGGCCGAGCTCAAGAAGGAAGGCGCTGCCTACGATCTGCCCATGGCCCTCGGCATCCTGATCGCTTCGCAGCAGGTCCCGCCCGGCGAGGAGCCGCCCCTGCTGCTGGGCGAGCTTTCCCTGGACGGCACCCTTCGCCACACCAGCGGCGTGCTGCCGATGGTGGCCGTCGTCCGTGAGAGCCACCTGCACACGGTGTACGTGCCGGCCGACGACAGCGCCGAGGCCGCGCTGGTGGACGGCGTGGACGTGATGCCGGTAGAGTCCCTGGCCGAGCTGGTGGCCCACCTGCGGGGCGAGCGTCTCATCGACCCCTTTGTGAGCGAGGAGTCTCCCTACGCCGAGGAGCCTGTTTTCCCGACCGATATGGCCGACGTCAAAGGGCAGGAGCACGTGAAGCGGGCGCTGGAGGTGGCGGCCAGCGGCGGCCACAACGTCATTATGACCGGCCCGCCCGGCTCCGGCAAGACGCTCCTGGCGCGGACCCTTCCCTCCATCCTGCCCCATATGACCATCGATGAATCGCTGGAGGTGACCAAGATCTACAGCGTGAGCGGTATGCTCCCGCCGGAAACGCCGCTCATCGTGCAGCGGCCCTTCCGGGCGCCGCACCACACCATCAGCCACGCCGGATTGGTGGGCGGCGGGCGCTTCCCCCGGCCGGGCGAGATCAGCCTGGCCCACCGCGGCGTCCTTTTCATGGACGAGTTCCCCGAATTCGGCCAGCATATGCTGGAGATGCTGCGCCAGCCCCTGGAGGACGGTAAGGTGCTCATCAGCCGCGCCAACGGGGCTGTCGGCTATCCGGCCAAGTTCATGCTGGTGGCGTCGATGAACCCGTGCCCCTGCGGCTACTACGGCGATCCAGTGCGGCCCTGCACCTGCTCCAGCGGCGCCGTCAGCCGCTATCAGAAGCGCATCTCCGGCCCGATGATGGACCGCATCGACATCCACGTCGATGTGCCGCGAATGGACTACCAGAAGCTGACCGACGAGCGGCTGGGCGAGCCGTCCAGGGCCATCCGGGAGCGCGTGGAGGCGGCCCGGACGGTTCAGACGCGCCGCTTCGCCGGCACCCGTCTCACCTGCAACGCCGAGATGGGGCCGGAGGAAGTGCGCCGCTTCTGTGTGGTAGAGCCTGCCGCCCAGGGCCTGCTGCGGGCCGCCATGAACCAGCTCCACATGTCGGCGCGGGCCTTCCACCGGGTGCTGAAGCTGGCCCGCACTATCGCCGACCTGGCCGGCCTCGAGTCCATCGGCCCCGCCCATGTGGCCGAGGCGCTACAATATAGGCCGCGGGAACGGATGTAACGAGCCCAATCCCGTACTCTCTTGCAGGGAATGGCTGCAGGAGCTGTAATCGCTGATGCCGGACGCGATGCTACGGAGGAGGTGCGCCAGCAGGTCCTTCGGGAGGCAGTGCGTACGGCTTGGAGAATGATGATCAGACAGGGGACGGTATGAGTGGTCTGCCGACAATGGTACAAAGGCAAATTGAAACAATCACCTTTCGGATGGCAACTCAAGGCTTCGTGCCTTTTGGAGAGGAACACACATTCCTCCTGGGGGCGGCTCGCCAAGACCCTACGTCAGTCAGCACGTTCGTAAACACCCTAGCGAAGATGCTAACTGATGGATGCATCGGGCCTT
Organism: Chloroflexota bacterium; assembly: GCA_023475235.1. Taxonomy (GTDB): domain Bacteria; phylum Chloroflexota; class UBA6077; order FW602-bin22; family JAMCWG01; genus JAMCWG01. Next base: position 6,913 of record JAMCWG010000052.1, on the reverse strand, counting down.
TGTATCTCTTCTCTTGCCTGAAATGGCTCAATGACTTCGCGCTACTGTCTGACGAACTGAGGAGCGAGATAGCCAGCGCAGTTCAGAGTGGAGTGCTGGATTTCTTGATTCAGGGAAGCCAGGAGGATCTCAAGGTCGCGGCGAGCCATCTGGCTGAAACTCTTTCATTTCAGCACCCGCGGCACTACTTTGACTTATGCAGAGAAATGCTAGTCCATAATGGCAGCATTTTCATCATAGGTGCCGGCTTTTCCTATGACTCGTATGCCCCCCCTTCTGAGAGAGATGGAAGGCATCGTCTGCGGCGTCCTGTACGACCTTGGTGGGCCGAACCCTCGAGAGCTGTACCGATCAGATGAGCGCTCAGCATGGGGCAGGATAGCCGGCGATTGGCAGAGATTTCAAAATCACGTTGCCTACATGATGCTCCCGAAGGAGCCCGCGAAGCAGCATTACATACTGGCAGACCTTTTCCATGCTAACTACGTGACTCACATAGTATCCTTTAACTGGGATAACTTGATCGAAAGAGCCTACCGCGACCGGTATGGGACGGACATTACAAAAGTAACTGGTGATGACCAGGACAGCGACCACGCTCTCTGGAAAATGCACGGCGACATCGAAAACCCTAGCCAGCGTTGGGTTTTGCCATATGAAGATGGAACAGTATACCCGGCGATAGCTAGGCGCGCTACTAAGCTAAAAGTGCGAGCATTTGTAGTAGGCTACAGGGAGCAAGAGCCATCGATACGGGAACTATTGATCCAACCAATCGAGCAAGGAGCCGGAATCACGAGAATTCGACCTGACATTGATGATAATCCCCCCGAATTCCTTTGTGACAACGCAGCTACGGCATTGAAGAAATTCCAGACCGGGCTTGAAGCGGCCAGGCGTACTGCCACTGTATCATAAGGTCTGGCAACCAGTAATGCTGAAACGCGCGGTCCATATGATTGCATAGAAGGACAGTGTAGACGGCGGTTGCCATCCTGCTGTACTCAGGGGCTTCGCTAACATGCAGACCGCCGACCCCCATCGGGCTGACACCCCACGGCTTCCAGGCCAGGATAGAATTTGGTTAGGATTCCATTTGCATTCGCCAACATTTCCCCGGCTTGCCCCACCTTGAGGGTACAATTGTAGATAGGTGAACTGCTGGCATCCGTAGGCTCCCATCAACAAGACCCAAATGAGGAGGTAAGACGTCGCGCTATGAAGAGGCTCATCTGGTCGACCCTTGTCATCGCGTTGGTCCTCGGCCTCTCGCTGGCGCCCGCGGCGGCGGACGACCAGGGCAGCGCTCCTTCCAATGCCATCGACCTGGCCGGGACGATGTCCGGCACCCTTGGCCCGGGTGCCTTCACCTGGTATCGCTTCTACACCCCAGGCGACAGCATTCCCAAGGGCGTGACGATGAATTACACTCCCGCCACCACGGTCAACAGCCCCCTGATCGGTTTCACGGTGGGCCTCTTTCGGAACGGCCCCCTGGGCGTGGAATTCGTGGAGGTAGGAAGGGCAACCTCGCTCAACGGCACGATTAATGGCGACCGGGCAATCAAGTACTGGCGCAGTCACAACACGACGGAACACACCTACTTCCTCCGGGTGATGAATGGCTCTTGGGACAGGGTGGACTATGCCATAGCCTACACCGGCTCGGCCTACCCGCCGCCTCACCTGGCCATTTCGTCCGATGAGAAGCAGCCGTCGTACGGCGAGTGGCCTGCCCCGGACGCCAAACCATCGCCCGAGGCTACGGGCGGCGGGCCGAACCCGGAGAACGCCGTCGCGCTGAAAGAAGGCCGTGCGTCGGGCGTGCTGGGGCCGCAGTCGAGGACCTGGCTGACCTTCGGGACGAGGGGCAACGGCCGCTCGAGCACCTTGAAACTGAAGTTCAACCCGGCCACCGAGACCAACCTTGATGGCGTGATGTTCAAGGTATGGACCTATCGGAACACCCCGTCGGGCCAGGTGTTGGCCGAGGTGGGCTGGGGAACACGCGGCGACAATCCGTCCGACGCGAAGTCCTGGCGCGGCGGCTCCGATACTCAGCGCGCCCACTTCATCGAGGTCATTAACTACAGCCTGGAGACCGTCAACTGGGAGATAGCCCTGGACGAGTTCTACGCCTACTGGAAGTAGTTGGGCTGTGCCTGTTCACGGTTTAGCTTGTTGATTTGCGCCTTCGCCCGCTGCCGGAGTCAGCCAGTGCTGGCGCCGGCCGGACGGTGCGAGAGTACAGGCCCCGCCGATAGCCGGAGCCCTGCGACGCCGGCTGTGGGTGGGGCCTGGTGTGCTTCGGCAGCGCTTGAGGTATACTCTCGGCAGTCACCCGTGAGGCTGGTCTTGTTGCCAGCCCGGCAAAAGGAGGAGGTCTATGGCAGAAGACAGCCGGTCGATTTTCGGCCAGTCGGACAAACCCAGGCTCACCTTCGAAGAGGCGCAGATCGGCGCTGACCTGGGGTCATACGAATACACGCTCACCCAGGAGCAGGCGGAGCGCTACCGCTGGTCCGTCGAGGACCACGCAGCCCTGTTCCCCACCATCGCCGTCAAGCACGACGCGTCCGCCCTGCGCGTGAAGTACGAGCCGGGCAGCGCCGTCAACGCTCGCCAGAGAATGGAGTTCTTCAACCCGCCTATCCCCGGCAAGAAGATCCGGGTGACGGGAAGGATCGTCGACAAGTACATACGCCGGGAGAAGCCCTATCTGGTCATCGAGGCCACCGCTGTGGACGAGGACGGTCGCCTGATTGAGCGTACCACTACCTACCAGATGCGCAAGACCGAAGAGGTGGGCAAGAAATGGGGATAGCGGAAAGAGATATCAAGAACATCGAGCCCGGCTACCAGTTGCCGCCGCTCACCAAGCACATAACCCAGGAGCGGATGAACGCATTCGAGGCCAGCGGGATAACCGGCCTGAGCAACATCCACACGGACCCGGAGGTGGCCCGCGCCGCCGGCATCGGATCATCCCCCATCGCCTCGGGTCGGATGACCACTGCCTACGTCAGCGAGGTTATGACGGCGGCTTTCGGCGAGCGGTGGGCCCACGGTGGGACGTCCGACCTCACCTTTCTGCGGCCGGTGCGGGACGGGGATACGCTGACCCTCCACGCCATGGCGAAGGAGAAGGTGTCCGAGGGAGAGGGCGTGCGGTTGGTGTTCGAGGTATGGGCCGAGAACCAGAACGGCGACAAGACCGCCGTGGGGACGGCCAGCGTCCTTATCTGAATTGCCATTGTCACCCCTGGCCACGACCGGGGAGGAGAAGGATCAAGGTATAATACAACGTGTAAGGCGATCTCTTGCGCTGTAGCCTCGCTCGAGCCGCCGGTGGAGGCCGATGTGAGCAGCACCAGCATCACCACCCGTGTGATCAAGGAAGGCGACAACTACCTCATCTACTTTCCCAGCCAGAGGCCGGATACCCGCGCCCGCGTGCGGGTCAGGGGCTACATCAACGGCCACCCCTTCGCCGGCCTCGCCTTCCCCGCCGGGGATGACCACTTCATCTACGTGACCCCCGAGATGCGGCACGCGATGAAGCTGGGCGCCGGCGACATCGTGACCATCGAGGTCGAGCCCGATCCCTTTCCCGGCCCCGAGGTGGACATCCCGGACGACCTGGCCCACGCTCTGGAGGGCGATGCCGAGGCCTACGCCGCCTTCTACCGCATGCCTCCCTCCCATCGCCGGCGCTACGTCGAGTGGCTCGACGAGGCCCGGCAGCCGGAAAGCCGTGCCCGTCGCATCGAGCACGCCCTCGTGATGATCGCGACGGACGTCGATCCTTACCATCCGCAGTGAGGAGCGATGGCCGGTGAATGGACGCTAACTACCTGGCGGTGATATGTGGCCGGCAGTCCCTAAATGACATTGTCCTGGTGGCCTACAGCGTGTATATTACCGGTGCGATCAACTGAAGGGGATTCCCAGGGATTGTGAGGACGATGGCGCTCGAAGTAGAGGACATAGACAAAGCGCTGGAGTACCTCAAGGGCAAGGGAATCGTACCTTCACGGGGACCGGCGGCCCTCGGCAAGTCCAAGAGGGCAGAGATAGAAGACCCGGACGGGATACCGATTGAATTGCGGCAATGATAGCATGATGACTCCGACGGGCACTGCACGCCGGCACTTCGCCGGCGCCGACCTTGCCGGAGACGGCGAGATCGGGCCGGACGGGCCTCGCCGCGCCCGCCTCGCCCAATTTACAGTCTGTCCTTCGCCGCGGGATGTGCTGCCTCTCCCAACGGTGCTGCGACGCCGATGAGCAGCCTGTCGCCCCGTGCCGCTGACCTGCCGACGGAGTCCGGCGCTGCCTCGCGTGCCACGCTCTTCACCCGAGACTTCGTGCTGGTCTGCCTGGCCAGCTTCGCTCACGGCACCAGCTTCCAGCTCCTGCTGGCGACGATGCCGCTATATGTTCTCGCTCTCGGGGGCAGGGAGACCGATGTCGGCCTGCTGATGGGCCTGGTATCGCTCAGCGCGCTGGCGGCACGGCCGGCCGCCGGCTGGGCGGTGGACGCCAAAGGCCGCAAGGCGGTGATGCTGTTCGGCCCCTCCGTCTTCGCCACGGCGTCGATGGCCTACGGCTTCATCACCTCGGTGCCTGCGCTGCTGGCGCTGCGGACCTACCACGGCCTGGGAATCGGCACGTATACCACCGGCTCGACGGTCTATGTCGGCGATCAGGTCCCGGCACCCCGGCGTGGCGAGGCGATGGGCTTCTTCGGGATGTCCCAGAACCTGGCCCAGGCCATCGGGCCGGCCGTCGGCCTGGCCGTCCTGGAGGCGTTCGGCTTCCACTGGCTTTTCGCCCTGTCGGTAGGGCTGGCCCTGCTGTCCGTCGGGCTCACCACCAGGCTGAGCGATTCATTCGTGCCCAGGGGCGGCCGGCGATTGTCGTGGTCGATGTTCTTCACCGCGCGGGCCCTGCGGCCGACGGTGCTGGTGTTTGGAATGGCCTTCGCCACCGGCAGCATAATGTCGTTCGTGCCGCTATACGGGCGGAGCCAGGGGATCGGCAACCCAGGCTTCTTCTTCACCATCTACGCCCTGGCGATGCTGCTCTGCCGCCCTACGGCAGGCGCCCTGTCCGACCGGTTGGGCAGGATGGCAGTAGTGACACCAGGAATGCTTGTAATAGCCTTCGGTCTGTGGGCGCTGGCCCTGTCAGGGCAATGGTGGTCGCTGGCGGCGTCGGCGGTGCTGCTGGGTGTGGGGGCAGGGACGGTGTACCCGGCCCTGCTGGCCCTGATGATGGATGTCGCGGGTAAGGATGCGCGCGGGGCGGCGATGAGCACCTTCGGCATCGGCATGGACGTGGGCATAGGGGTAGGATCGGTCCTGTTGGGAATGATCATCGAGCAGGCCGGGTTCCCCGTGTCCTTTGCAGTGGCGGGAGCGGTGCCTCTGGCCATGCTGTTGGCCTATGCCCTCGTCACCTGGCGCAGGGCCACTCCGACGCCAGCCAGCTCGGCTGCTGATCGCTGAGGAGTCCGGTGGCGCGGCCGACGCCCGAGCGAGCAGCAGCGGGCGTCAGCCTCGCCGGGCAGCCGTCCTAGAGCCTCCAACAAGGCCGGTAGCGCGGGGGCTTGCCCCCGCCCATCCCCGGCGTGCTACAAGCCGATATTCTCTGATAGGCGTCCTCATTCCGGGGCCTCTTCCAGCTTGTGCAGCGCTGCCTCCGCCCGGAAGGGCACCTCTGCTTGGGGCGCCGGGCCTTCGATAGCGGCCAGCACCGGCGACACCAGATCGCTCAGCCCCCTTCTGGCCAGCACGTGGAGGATGTGGTGCGCGCCCTGAAGCACCCAAATAGAGTCGGCATGTTCGATTAGCGCCTGCATCAGCGGCGCCAGTCCCTCTCGCCCGATGACGATCAAGCCCCGCTCGGCTATCCAGCGGATATCGTCGTGCTCGTCTTCGACGATCCTTCTGACCAGGGCAGGGGCAGAGGATGGATCGGCGATCTCGCTGAGGGCTTTGACCGCCTCCCATCGGACGCGCCAATTCTGATGGTCCGATGCGCCTATCAGGGCAGGCACGGCCGGCCTGCCGATATCCACCAGGGCCTGTCGCGCGTTTTGGCGGGTCACCACGTTGTCGCTGGCCAGCGCAGCCGTGAGAGCGGTGATGGCCGTTGGAGGGATGGCAGCCTGGGGCGAGTTGACGTTGTCCCTGGGATTCGTGCTCAAATGTATCCTCCTCTGCTGGTTCACACTGCATGGCGGGCGGATGCTCACCGGCACCAGCCGCCGCGCCGGTGACGCTGATAGAGGTCGTCGAGCTCCTCGCTGGGGCCACTGCCGTAGCCAGCGGCCACGGTGAGGCCGTGTAAAGAAGCTGCCGGGCAGATGACGCGCTCCTACAATCTATCATATGCAGGGAGCAGGGGAGCGTCAAGCGAAGAATGTGGACCAGGCAAAACGGGCCGCACATAGCGGGGAAGAGATATTTAACCCAATCTTAACCTTCATATCCCATAATCCGGAGTATAATACGCGAGGCGCTATTGCCGGGAACATCTTCTCCCTCCAATACACTCCTCCCAGGCGCCGTGAGGGGGCGCGTTCCCCCTCATTTTATTTGATTCCAACCAACTCTTACCTTCTCTGAACCTTCATGTGCCACAAAATGTGGCAATATATTCTTGTAGCACAGATTTTACAACTGTGTTCCTCCCAAAATGCTCCTCTCAGTTGGGGAGGGGGCGGTCAGTCCCCCTCCCTCATCTTGTGTCGCGCCCGCGTAGGCCCACCATTGCCCGGCTTCGAGAAGAGGTGTGTTAGAATAACATATTATGCCTATCCGTTTAGCTCCCAAGGCCATCGTCTAGTCGGGTTCCTGGGATGCTTCCACTCATTGCTCCCCTTCGCCACTCCATATAGCCCCTCGTA
>JAMCWG010000187.1 GCA_023475235.1 Chloroflexota bacterium | reverse complement strand
GCCGAAGGCCGGAGGTGAGGTTAACTGGCATCCCGGCTGGTGAGGGCCGTCGCGCCCAGCTCCTTGAGCCGGGCCATCAGCGCGTCGGGGTCGATGCGCGGCCGCTGCTGGACGATGGCCTTGACGATAGACCGCTTCAGCCAGCTTGCTCGTGTCTGCTCGCCAGGCTCGCTCCAAATCGCCGCCGAAGTGCTCCAGCAGGCGGCGGAAGGTGACGGGGCCTGCGCCGCCCACGGCATTGAAGGCCGCCCAGAACTTCTTCACGGTAGCTCCATCAGGAGTCGGCAAGTAACGTTTTGTGGCCGTCTGGTCTGCAATAGTATAAGTCAGATGGCTACGGAATTAAACGTCCGTGCTGAGCGCGTCCCGAGCTGCTAGGGCCTTTTCAAAGTCCACCGATCCGGCGGCTCCCGGGGTTTACCTCACCCCCGGCCCCCTCTCCGCGCGCGGAGAGGGGGTGGCCGAAGGCCGGAGGTGAGGTTAACTGCCGTTGGTAAGGCAACCGAAGTGCCGTCTGCTTCCTGGCTGACGACTTTGAAAAGGCCCTGGCGTCCACCCTCGTTTCACTTGAATGCCGCCTCCACCTCATATATACTCGGCGAAGCCAGTGCGAATGCACACATGTTGCGAAAGGAGGTGAGAGCGATGCGTTGCCTGCCCCGTCTGACCTTTACCTGAAGCTGAGCCCCCCAGCAGCTCGGTGCAGGTCCTGCATCAGTCGCCAGTCCGAAGAGCACTCACCTCCGTGAGGCTGGTTAGCCTCGCGCGCGAGCTACAGGCTCGTTCGCCACAAAGCGATGGTCACAGGTCATTTGCGCCAGGACCATCGCTTTTTTCGTCCCATAAAGATAGATTAAGGAGCGCTGGATAATGACTACCGATTATCGAAACATGTGGGCCGATCTAGGGATCGACCTTGAGCGCCACGATACGCTGCTCAATGCCTTGCCGGGAATGTACAAGGACATCTACCTGTCGCAGGAGAATCGCCCGGCGAGCATGGGTTTCTTCGACTTCGTCGTCGGAGATATCCACGGCATCCGGGTCCACGAGCTGCGGCAGCACGCCATGGATGGTGGCAAAGTGGTGGCCACATACTGCGTGTTCGTGCCCGAGGAGATTGTCGTCGCTGCGGACGGCATCGCCGTCGGCCTTTGTGCAGGGACGCAGTTCTCCGTACCCATCGCCGAGGAGGTCCTTCCCCGCAACACTTGCGCGCTCATCAAGTCCTCGTTCGGCTTCAAGCTGGGGCGGGTCTGTCCCTACGTCCAGTCGAGCCACCTTATCGTGGGCGAGACCACCTGCGACGGAAAGAAAAAGATGTTCGAGCTCCTGAGCGAGCACCATCCGGTGTATGTAATGGAGGTACCTAACACCAAGACATCGCGTGGCCGGGAGCTGTGGCGCGGCGAGGTGCTGGCCTTCAAAGAGATGATAGAGAAGCTCACCGGCAACGAGATAACCACCCATAAGCTGAGCGAAGCCACCAAGCTGCTAAACGGGCGCCGACGCGCCCTCCAGCGGCTATACGATGCCCGCAAGGCCGATCCCGTGCCGATCAGCGGGAAGGACGCGTTGCTGGTGACCCAGGTATCCTTCTATGACGATCCGGCCCGCTGCATCCACCAGGTGAACGCGCTCTGCGATGAGGTGGAGGCGCGTGTCCGTGCCGGAGAAGGGGTCTTCCCCGCTGGAGCCCCGCGCATACTCATCTCTGGCAGCCCGATGGCTATCCCCAACTGGAAGCTACACCACATCGTGGAAACGGCCGGGGCCGCCGTGGTCTGCGAGGAATCGTGCACGGGCACGCGCTTCTTCGGCGGGCTGGTCCCCGAGAACGGCGGCACGGCAGAGGAGCAGCTCGATGCCCTCGCCGAACGCTATATGGGCATCCACTGCGCCTGCTTCACCCCCAACGCAGAGCGCATCGACGACATCGTGAGGCTGGCCAGAGAGTACAAAGTTGACGGCGTTATCCACTACAACCTCCAGTTCTGCCATACCTACGCCAACGAGGCCGTGAAAGTGGCGAAGGCGCTGGCCGAAGAAGGTATTCCGCTGCTGCGTATCGAGACAGACTACAGCAACGAAGACATGGGGCAGTTGAAGACGAGGGTCGAGGCTTTCCTGGAGATGATCCAGCACTGATCCGCGCCATCGAACGCGTGGCCGCCCACCGGCCGCCGGGCCCGCGCTCGGCGGCCGTGCCATTGGCAGAAACGGGCGTAAGGCGGCATCACAGCCCTCTCCCCTTTGGGAAGAAGGAACAAGTGCTTGATTGTCGGCGCAATCTGTCACTCAGCCTTCGAAACAGGCCCAGGAAGGCGCGAAGAATCCTGGCCACGTATTTGAACGCCGACGCCACATCGCCTATACTTCACCGTAACGAATGGAGAATGGAGTGCACCAGCTTGAAACCCCAGGTACTACGAGGAATGCGAGATATCCTGCCCGAAAGGATGCGGGTGCGGCAGTACGCGATGGGCATCCTGCGAGATACCTTCGAGAGCTTCGGCTTCCAGCCCCTCGAGACGCCGGCGATGGAATACGCCGAGACCCTCACCGGCAAGTACGGCGAGGAGGCCGACCGGCTGCTCTACCAGTTCGAGGACCGGGGCGGCCGGCGCGTCGGCCTGCGTTACGACCTGACCGTGCCCCTCTGCCGGGTGGTGGCGTCCTACGCGGAGCTGCCGCGGCCCTTCAAGCGCTACCAGATAGCGCCCGTCTGGCGGGCCGAGCGACCCCAGAAGGGCCGCTACCGTGAGTTCTGGCAGTGCGACGTGGACACCGTGGGCAGCGCCTCCATGCTGGCCGACGCCGAGCTGCTGGGCGTGGCGACCCAAGCCCTTCGCCACCTCGGCTTCGTCGACTTCCGCATCAAGCTGAACAGCCGCAAGCTGCTGGTGGCCCTGGCCGAGTATGCCGGCGTCCCGCCCGACCAGGCAGTGGGCGTCTACCGGGCCATCGACAAGCTGGAGAAGGTGGGCGTCGAGGCCGTGCGGTCCGAGCTGCTGGAGGAAGGGCTGTCGGGGCAGGCAGCTGACCGGCTGCTGGAGCTGGTTCAAATGCACGCGCCGGAGGCCGCCGACCTTCTGGCCCAGGTGGAGAAGCAACTGGCCGCTTATCCCCTTGGCGTAGAGGGAGCACGCGAGCTGGGCGAGGTGATGGGCTACGCCGAGGCGCTGGGGATCAGGCCCGGCGAGTGCCAGGTCGACCTGAGCATGGTGCGCGGCCTGGAGTACTACACCGGCCCCATCCTGGAGGCCGTGGTGGAGCGGCCGCGCATCGGCAGCATCATCGGCGGCGGGCGGTACGATCACCTGGTGGGCCTGCTGGGCGGCCAGGACGAGCCGGCCACGGGGCTGTCCTTCGGCCTGGAACGGATCATCGATGTCCTGGAGGAGCTGCATATGGCCCCGGCCGAGGTCTGCCGGCCGCTGACGCAGGTGCTGGTGACGGTCTTCAGTCCGGGTAGCGCCAGCGAAAGCCTGGGGTTGGCCCAGGAGCTGCGGGCGGCGGGCATTCGCACCGAGGTGTACCTGGGTGCCGATAGACTTGGGGCGCAGTTGCGCTACGCCAGCCGGAAGGGAATCCCTTTCGTCATAATCCAGGGGCCGGACGAGCTGGCGGCCGGCCAGTTGACCGTCAGGGACATGGCGGGAGATGGCCAGCAGCGGATGAGCCGTGACGCGGCGGCCCTGTGGCTGCGAGAGCGCCTGGCTAACGCCTCCGGGTAGGCCTCTCTGAACATGGCCAGCAATTCGCTGTAGGTTGGGATGACAAGGCCACAGATGCAGAGATGAGAATAACAACGTGACTTACGCAAGAGCCAGATCCCGAGGCACCAATGGGGAAGCAAACAAGCTGTACCCCGAGGACTGCGCGGTCCACGATTGGTACCGCTTCGTGCTGTCGTTTCCTCCTCACCTCGTACGTAGCTACTTGCAGCGGTTCGAAGTCAATAATCACCATACGGTCCTGGACCCCTTTTGTGGTACTGGCACGACCCTAGTGGAGTGCAAGAAGCTTGGCATCCCCAGTGTGGGGATCGAAGCGAATCCAGTGGCACACTTCGCAAGCCAGGTGAAGACCGATTGGAGTCCTGATTCCGATGGGCTTTTCGAACATGCCAGCTATATCGCCAAAGAGGCGAAAGCCGAGCTTGAGGCTGACGGGATCGACGACACTCCATTGTTCTTCGACAATTCGGGCCGACATGCTACCCTTAGGACATTGCCACCAGAGAGCTTCAAACTGCTGCTAACAGACTCGATCAGCCCTCTGCCGCTACATAAGATGCTGGTCCTACTCGACCACATACAGCGAAACCGCGATGAACGTTATTACCGTCACGAATTATTGGTTCTAGCGAAGTGTCTGATCGTTTCTGCCAGCAATCTACATTTCGGCCCAGAAGTCGGGGTCGGCACAATTAAGCCCGACGCTCCTGTGATTTCCCCGTGGTTGGCTGGCATCCGTGATATATCCCACGACTTGCACACGATACGATCTGATGAGGAAACACCGGCTTCGGCGTATTGTGCGGATGCCCGGCGTATATCTGAGACAATCGAGCCCAATTCCATCGACGCGGTCATTACTTCGCCTCCTTATCCAAATGAGAAAGACTACACGCGAACCACGCGCCTGGAAGCAGTCCTGTTGGGCTTCATCCATAACAGAGCCGAGTTGCAATCCATGAAGAAGAAGCTTGTTAGATCGAACACTCGCACCGTGTACAAAACGGATGACGATGACCAATGGATTTCGAAAGACCCTGAAATTCAACGCATCGCTGATGCTATCGAGTCGCGCCGAATACAGCTAGGCAAGACGTCTGGCTTCGAGAGGCAATATGCTAGAGTTACGAAGCTCTATTTCGGCGGAATGGCTCGCCACCTAGCGGCTCTACGTCCGGTTCTACGCCCGGGAGCCAGGCTAGCATATGTTGTGGGCGACCAGGCGTCGTATCTGCAAGTGATGATTAAAACAGGACAGCTACTCGGGAGTATAGCCGAGTCTCTTGGATATGAACTGACCGGCATAGACTTGTTTCGCACTCGTATCGCTACTGCGACGAAACAGCAGTTGCGCGAAGAGGTGGTAGTCCTGCGGTGGCCGGGGCCAAAGATTGAGAGTCACAGCAGTCGGGCACTTCAATCGATCTCGATTCGTGATCTTCAGCAACGGAAACTTGTCGAAACTGACTGAGTGAAATAATGATGAGTAAGCTAAACAGATACCAGCAAATCATCGAACACATTTTTCTCGCTAACTTTGTCGAAGGCGCACGGGAGATCGAGTTTGAGAGAGAGGATTTCGTACGGGCCGCCAACGAGCTCGGTGTGAGGCTACCCAAGAACCTCGAACCTCGGTGATATCATCTACAGTTTCCGATATCGGTCGATGCTGCCCGAGTCGGTGCGAGCCAGAGCTCCCGCGGGTGAGGACTGGATCATCCGGCCCGCTGGAATATCGCATTACCGGTTCGTTGCGAGGCCCGTGGTTGACATCATCCCGAGCGTGATGATGGCAGAGACAAAGGTGCCCGACTCCACGCCGGGCGTGATAGCGATGTATGCCTTGAGTGATGAGCAGGCGCTTTTGGCCAAGCTGCGCTACAACCGTTTGATCGATATATTTACTGGTGTCACCTGCTACTCTTTGCAGAGCCATCTGCGTACGACAGTCCCCGGTATTGGGCAGGTGGAAACTGATGAGATCTATATCGGCGTTGACCGCCGGGGTGCACATTACGTTTTCACTGTCCAAGCGAAGGGGGGCAGAGACAAACTGGGTATCGTGCAACTGGAGCAGGATTTTGCACTGTGCGCGTCGAAGTTTCCATCCCTGCTCGCCCGTCCTATTGCTGCCCAGTTTATAAGTGATGACCTGATTGCGCTATTCGAGTTCGAGGAGAGCGACCACGGCATCGGGATCTCGGCGGAAAAGCACTACCGGCTTGTTCCACCGGCCAATATGACTCCTGCTGACTTGGAGGCCTATCGGAACCGACAAATGTAGCTCGCAGATCCAGGGCATCCCAGTCAACGATATTTAGCTTGGTGATGCTGTTGCATTACGCACTTCTGATGCTGATGTTGGTTCTGCTGGCTGCCGCCGGTGTTGGTCTGGCGCGCGGCGAGGGCGCGCCCGAGGGACCGGTGCTGGATGAGCCGGTGCCGGAACACGGCCTATACTACACCTTCGACTCCGCCCTCACCGCGCACGCCGTTCAGAACGGCGTCCCCATCTCACCTACCACCTCGTTCTCCCCTACCGACGACAAGGTCTACGCGTGGGTACGCCTCACCGACGTTTACACAAAGACCCGCGTCCGGCGCGACTGGTACCGTCCGGATGGCATCCTGTACACCAGTATGCAGGGCAGTTGGGCGAGTGTCACCAGCATCCCCCAGGCCGAGGTGATCCATTCTGCAGCGATATCGATCGCTGGTGCCGTGCCGGCGAGCTTTCCCGGTCCCTGGTGGGTGGACATCTACGTGCAGGAAGGAAGCACCGCCAACCCCTGGAACCACGAAGCTACACTAGCGTTCACCATAGGCGAGGTATCGACCACGACGCCTACCTCATCGGCCACCCGGACTTCGACGCCGACCCGCACGTCTACGGCAACGGCCACGCATACCCTCACGCCGTCTGCGACCCCGACGCGTACCGCCACCCTAACGCCCACCAGCACCGGCACGCCGACGGCTACAGGCACGCCCGCTTCCACCGCTACGATGACGCCGACCCCAGACCACACGCCCGCCAGCGTCACCCCTACACCACAGCCGGGCGAATCAGCCGGCATCTCCTGCCACGTCTCTCTCCAGGGCCGGACCGCGCACCCGCCCCATCCTTCGTACAGCGTCACCCTCACCCTGAGTCTGCTGGGGCCGGAGGATGGGACCCTGTATTACACGGCCACTCTAGTCACCGATGCTTCTGGCTGGCTGACCACTGCCAATGCGCCGCCGGGCGTCTACGACCTGCGGATCAAGGGCGACCACACGCTGAGCCGCGTTTTCGATGGCGTCGCGCTGGCGCGCGGCGAAAACACTGTGGACTGTGAACGCCGTGGCGCCTTGAGAGAGGGGGACGCCGACGGCGACAACTACGTCACCATTGTGGACTTCTCCTTGCTGCGCACGTCTTTCGGGAAGTGCCCAGGCTTGGTGGGCTGCGATGTCCGCACCGATTTCGACCAAGATGAATATGTCACCATCCTTGACTTCTCGCTACTGCGGCAGAACTTTGGCCGGGCCGGAGAATAGGAGAGTGTTGAATGGAGCGAGAACAACAAAGGCCAGTCCTATTTTGGCGCCGAATCAAGCCCTATGCGCCCCACAGGTCGGGCATAACTTGGGCCGAGTGGGGACAATGAACGATCCATTGGTTCCCATTCAACACTCTCGGAATAGAGAGGTTGACAATTCTTTATGTTTGTAGATAATAGCAGCAATTAGGGTCCCGTGCTTGCGCGCGATTCGGGCTCGATGAGCCACATTTCGCTGAGGAAGAGACGCCCCAACTACGTAGCGGGGCCGGTAGTGTTGCCTACGTCTCCCTGCCCATTTGACCTGTCATAGCAATGTGCTCGTGCGACAATATATGGAGGTGAGGCATGGGAAGACCGCTCCCCTGGTCGTTGGGCCCAAGTCTTGCTAAAGACATTGCGCGTCGACTACCGCTCCTGGTCTCTGTCGGGCTGGTTGGATTGCTCGGGTTCCTGCTTGTCCCACAAAGCGTGTCCGCTGCCGAGCTATCCATTTCTCAGGTGGGCTCGGGCGGCTGTATTGAGGTCCCGAACCGGCCCCCAGGGCGGCAACTCACGGTTACGGGCCGTGGATTCACCAAAGGGGCAACGGTCAAGATCACCGGCACCAGCGATCAAGGCGACACCTACGGGCCATTCAACCGGCCCGCGGACTCAGAAGGCGGGTTCGTTTTAGTCGTGAGCTTCTGGGCCAGCGAGAACCAAACAGATACTTTTATCGCTACCGACCCCTACGGCATATGGGCAAGGACTGTGTTTCTCGCGGTCATCGACAGTTGCACGGCCACCCGGACTCCGACACCGAAACTTGTGAGCGTTCCACCCACCAGCACACCGACGGCGACATCGGTCGCGGTGCTGACCAATACTCCAACGACCGTAGGCACTACCGCGCCGTCTAGCACGCCAACCTTCACCCCTACCCGTTTGCCGTCAAGCTCGCCTACCCCTACCGAAGACCTTTCTGAGCCTCCTCCGCTGCTGGAAGCTCTCTCAACACCTACGGAGGACTCGGATGCGCCCCTAACCCTTGTTCCTACGGAGACGCCTGATCGTGGGCACCTGCTCCCGACGGCCGCCCCGTATCTTGTCGATACCCCTGGTCCCGATGCTAACCCCGTGCCGTCAGATACGGTCACGGATGAGGAGGGGGATGCGGCTCCCGAGACTCCGCAGGAGGATTCCATCGAGATGCCCACCGAGGAGAACCCCTCGCCCTTTGGGTGCACGCCACCCAGGCTGGAGCTGATGGACGCCGAACCCACCCCCACCGTGGAATCCATTCTCGAGGACATCGATTGCCGGCCGCCGATTGCAGAATATGTCCCGAACGGTGGGCAGCCGCGCCTGCTCCCACCATTGGATCAATTGCTGGCATCTCAGACCGGCAGTCTGGGGGAATACTACACTTCGCTGATCAAGCGATTCCAGCCGCAGACGGCGCAATAGGGATAAGGACAAGGGCGGACGTAGAAAAGAGGGCTCGCGAGAGGCCCTCTTGTTTAGGGGTCGGGGAGAGAGGACTTGAACCTCCGACCTCAGCGTCCCGAACGCTGCGCGCTAACCAAGCTGCGCTACTCCCCGGCGCTTCAAATTATAGCGCAGCCCGCAGCTTATGGCAAGGCGATGTCCGACGTCGTGACGTGAGTTGAGACGGAGATTGGTGTATCCTGAGATGGTAATTCTAGCAAGGGGTATACCGTGGCAAAGGTTCTTAAACTATCGGATATTCAGAAATTCGCCGATCAACTCTTTTG
>JAMCWG010000149.1 GCA_023475235.1 Chloroflexota bacterium | reverse complement strand
AGCCGCCGCAGCGATGACCCCCGCCCACTGGGCGGCCTCGACGGTGCCGCTCACCCCCAGCACCTGCACGTACAGGGGTATGAAAGGGAAGATGAAGCTGTAAGCCACCGCCGTCAGCATCTGGCCGACGAACAGGGCAGCCAGGTTGCGTTGCCAGGTCTCAACCCGCACGGGCGCCTCCCGCCGAAACGGCTGCTTTGTCCCGGGGCGCCGCCTGCGGTGACTCGACGCCGCACTCGCGCTCGGCCGGCCCGGCTGGCTGGCCTTCATCCAGCGGCCGTTGCGGGACGACCATAGCCCGCTGCCCGCCTTCAGTGGACCGGCAGCATCGGACTGTGCGCCTGCGGAGATGAGGCGCATTGCACGGGGTGCGGTCCCCGGTGGCCGCTCGGCGACAAGGCTGGGACCATAACTTGCCTTCAGGTGGCGCCTTTCGGCAGCCGGATTATCAGGTGGCCTGATTATAGGTCGTCACGCGCCTGCTGACAAATGAGGACCAGGCGAATCGAGCCAAGCCGCCGGCCGCGGCAGGCGGACAGGTCTGCTCCTTGACTACGAATCGATCCCTACGTACAATGCAACCGGAATCTATGGGGGATCGAGGATGGCTGTGATTGGACGACTGGCGCGAGACCGACAAGGCCAGGCTGCGGCCGATTCGTCCGGGCTGGCTGAAGGGCTTGATTACACGCTCGGCAAAGCCCTACAGCTAATGTCGGCAGATGCTGCTGCCGTCTGGCTGCTTGACGACGCGACCGGCGAGCCGCGCATTGCCCACCAAATGGGGTACGGTGCGCCGTTCGCCTGTGCCGGCCCCGAGCCTTCTGCCTTTCATGTAAGAGAGTGCCTGGCCCGCGGCGGCCCCATGCAGGTGGATACCGTTGCGGAGGCGGCGGGCGGCCGGGAGTGTCCCTGCGCCGCTGCCGGCCTGTTCAGCGCCCTTTATGCCCCGCTCAGCGTGGAAGGAAGGACTTTGGGTGCGCTGGGCGTCTATAAGGCCTCCCCCCATCGGTTCTCTACAGCAGAGCACAACCTGCTGTCAGTATTCGCCGGCATGGCCGGCCTGGCCATCGCCCGCAGCCGCTTGTACCAGGAGACGAGGGAACAGCTCCTCGAGCTCGGGGTGCTCAGCCAGGCCAGCGAGGCCCTGAACGCGCCTGCAGACCGTGAGGCATTGATGCAGGTGATCGTCGGGCAGGCGATGGAGGTGATGAACGCTTCCGCCTGTTGTCTGGTCCTGGTGGACGAGGACGGGCAGGTTATGCAACACAGGTCAGGGGGCCTGGACCAGGCCCATCGGCACAACCTGGAGGTCGAGACTGCGCTGGCCAGAAGGGTGATGGGTGCTGACAGGGCCATCGCCGCCTGGGATGTCGCCGCCTCCGTTCTTCCCATCGACCGTGCGCTGGCCGAAAGGGAGCGACTGGTGTCGGTGGCCAGCGCGCCCCTCGTCCATCAGCGCAAGGCGGTCGGCGTCATTCACATATACACGCGGGAGAGGCGGCTGTTCGAGGAGCCTTCGCTGCGTCTCCTCTCCACCTTTGCCAACCACGCGGCGGCTGCCCTCGAGCATGCGTACCTGTTCGAGGAGCTGGTGCGTACCGAAGCCGCGCGCCGCCTCCTCGAGCAGAGCCAGGCCCGGGCCAACACGCTGGCCAATCTTCACGAGGCGGCACAGGAATTCGGCACGACCCTGGTCCTGGACCAGGTGCTCGACCTTCTCTGCCGGGCGACGGGGCAGATCGGCGCGCCGGATATGCTGACCATCAGGATGGCGGATGCCACGGGCAGCTTGAGCCGGGTGATGCGGGCCAAAGGGTTGAGCGCGGCCTATCTGGATGGACTTTGCCGCGGCCAGTGTAGTTCCCTGGCAGCAGAGATGGCTGTTGAAGTAGCTGCTACTATGAGACCAGTCCTGGTAGGAGACTTGAGCGAGATACGCGATTCGCCCGATTATCCTGCCCTGCTGAAGGAAGGTACGCGCTCCTTCGGCATTTTTCCGCTGACCGCCAGGGGCCGCGTCATCGGATCGATTTGTGTGGGCTACCGGACGCCGCGGCGGTTCGACCCGGAAGTGGTAGAGGGGCTGGCCCCCCTCGCTCACTACGCCGGCTCGGCCATCCAGAATGCCCTGCTCTACGAGCACGAGCGGGAGGTCCAGCGGGAGAAAGACGAGTTCTTCTCCATCGTGGCCCACGAGCTGCGCTCACCCCTCACGGCTATCAACGGCTATGCTCAGTTGCTGAACCGTGTCCTTCCGGCGGGAAGCGACGAGCTGCTGCGCCGGTCAGCCACATCCATCATCGAGCAGACCCGCCGGCTGAGGGAGCTGGTGGACAATCTACTGGACTCGTCACGTCTGGCGCTGGGTCGGTTTGCCCTGGAAAGGGCTGAGGTTGACCTGGCTGTGCTGGCGCGCCAGGTGGTCGAAAGCCTGCAGGTCTCCACCGACAAGCACGCAATTCAGATTTCCGTGCCGGATACGTGCGTGGCCCTCTGCGACCAGAAACGCGTTCATCAAGTCCTGGAGAACCTCATCGGCAATGCCATCAAGTATTCGCCTGCCGGTGGCCCTATCGAGGTGAAACTGGAGGCAGATGGGCAAGAGGCGCGGCTGTCCGTCCGCGATCACGGCATCGGCATCAGCCCGGACCATCTGTCCCACATTTTCGAGCGGTACTATCAGGTGGAGACGGCTGATGGTGCTCGCTCCGGTCTGGGCGTGGGGCTGAATGTGTGCCAGGAGATCGTGCTGGCCCACGGGGGCCGCATATGGGCCGAGTCGAAGCCCGGCGAAGGCAGCATCTTCTATTTCGCGTTGCCGTTGGGCTACGAGGAGGGCCGGGCAGGGTAGCCGGCCGCCCAGGAGCACCAGCCCCGGTCCGCCGTTGTGCGAGGCCGCGTCGGCGAAGGGGGCCTGTCAGCGACACGCGTGGCTCCCAGCCCTGGCGGGCCTCAGCAGGGGCCGCCGGCCGGGCGGAGGTCTCTATCCGGGAAGGAGAATCTGTTCAATCGCTGATCGCGATTATGGTGAGCTTTCGAGCGCCGTCGGGCACGGCAACGTCCACTGTCTCGCCCTGCTGCTTGCCGAGCAAGCTTCGCCCCACCGGCGAGTCGTTGGAGACCCTGCCTTCAAGGGGCGAGCCGAACCACTCAAACTCACCACTGTCCACAATGTGGTAGGTCTGCTGCTTCCCCTGCTGATCGAGGACGGTGACTCGAGACCCGATCCGGACAACATTTGTTGATACCTGGTCAGGGCTCAAGACTTCAGCGTGCCTTAAGATGTACTCCAGCCTTTGGATGTGTCCGAGGACCATCTCGTACTCTTGCTGTGTCTCCAGAAAGCCGGTGTTGTCCTCTATGCTTCCGGGGTCGTCGGCCCGGGCCTGCTCGATGGCCGCTACCAGCTCTGGAAGGCGGACCGTCTGGAGTTGATCCAGCTCAGCCCGCAGCTTATTCATAGCATCGGGACTAAGCGTGTAAGCTTCTTTTTCCATAACAGCCTTCCCTCTCCAGGTGTGAAGCGTCCGCCAATCATCTGCATCTGGCACATCCATGTTACCATAAACGCGCTATGCCCGGTGCCGACGCAGGGTGAAGCCGAGGGCAGCGGTGGCCCCGAAGGGCAGCAGGGGCATTCCCGACCTGGGCAGGACCGCAGCCGGCGGAGGGGCCGGCGGGGCTTCCGGCGTGTTCCGCACGACCGGGACGGTCTTCAGGTAAGACGCGGTAGCCTGGGCGTCGGTGAGGTCCTTGTAGCCCCCCTCGACCTGCGCCAGCATCAGACCTTCTACCATCAAAATCCCGTTGATGCCATCGCCGGGCAGTCCGAAGCCGGTGTCCACGCCCCAATCTATGAGGCGCTCGACCGGCATATCCGCCGCAGTTTTCGCCATAGTAATCCTCGATCTCTCTCAGTTATGTCGGTTGGCCCGGCCTTTCGAAAGGTCCCGATAGGCGGCAGCTACGAATCCTGGCCCGCGTATCGGGCGGCGCCCCGGAGCAGGCCTCGCGCCGTGGTGGCTAAGGGCGAGGTGGACCGGCACGGCCTCGCGCCGGAAGCACCCGAGACTCCCGACGATGCCTTCTTGACTAGGCCGTCAGAGCGTCGGGGAGCGTCGGACCTGGATCTGGCCGTCCTGCACGCGGACCTGGTAACACGGCAGGTTGAACACCGAGGGGCCGTGGACTACCGTGCCGTCCCGCAGCCGGTACTGGGAGCCGTGCCACGGGCAGGTTACGGTCTCGCCTACCATGTTGCCTTCAGATCCCAGCATGCCTTCGGATAGCGGCCCGCCGGCGTGGGCGCAGGTCTCGCCGATGGCATAGATCTCGCGGCCGCGCCGGAAGAGAAGCACGCTGGCGCCGTCGGCTGTCACCTTGTGTAACTGACCTTCAGGAAGCTCGCTCTCCGGCATGACGGACACGAAGTCAGCCGGCCCCTCTGGCAACGTGGCGTGGTCGACGCCGATCATCTCCTCGTAGACAAGCTGGCCGCCGAGCCACGCCGCGGCCGTGGAAGAGAGATAGCCCAGCGACGAAAGGGCGGCGCCCTGTGATCGGTTGCCGCTCAGTCGAGCCACCAACGACGCGGTGTTCAATAGCAGGGAGGCAACGTTGAGGGTGCCGTGGACCAGCCCGACCCGCCGCGCGTAGCCATCGACGTGTCTCCAGTCGGTGATCCCTGCCGCGGCGGTGGGGACCATCGCCGCGGTGGCCACCACCCACGCTGTATCTGCGCAGCCTCCCAGCCGCGGCTTTTCGGCGCCCAGATCGATCGCGTCGATGAGCATTCCCGCCGTGGCCGCACCGATCGGGACGTCGGTGAGCAGAGGGTGGAGGGGATGCCCCAGCCAAACGCCGTGCATTACGTCGGTGAAGGCTGGCCGCAGGGGCGCTAGCAGGTCTCCCAACACTCTCTGCACGCTGTCGGCGATGGGCTCCAGCCAGTTCTGCCCGGCGATGACCCGCCGGACTTGATCGAACCACGAATGGGCTTCTCTTTCCCAGAGGTTGTATTGATGAGTTGATTCGCGAGTCGCCTGTTGCATCACATGCTCCTTCCTGCCCCCTCGAGACGGCGGGCAACGCCCGGGCGAGGGAGGAAGCGTCTGAAGTGAGTGGCGGGTGCGGAGGGGGCACAATGTAACTCCATAATCAATTCTATCAGCGGAGGGCAAGTCCAGCAAGTAAGCCGCCGGCACGCGGCTGCGTGACGGCGAATCGCGGAGTTAGCCATTGTTTGAGGATTCTAATTGACAATTCAACGATTCAATAGTTAAGCTGATTACAGGATGCATATCGTTTTGTCGACAATACGATGGCCCCGGAGGGCTTTAACTGAAGAGGTACTGGACCATGCTATGCAAAGTTGGTGTTGTTAAACACCTTGCCGTTTCGGCATTCCTGGCTGTCGCCGTCATCTTGTCTGCGCATACGGGATGCGCTCCGGCTTCTCCGCCCGGCGGAAGTCCCACTCCTGCCATCTCTCCGACGCCGCCCATCGTTTCCGGCGCCGTGTCGCCCACGCCTTCCGCGGTCGCGCCCGCTGCCTCTCCCACGCCAGCCGTTATCTCCACCCCGATCTCTCCTACGCCTCCGGTCGTTTCCACGCCTGCCCAACAGGTGCCCGGCGGCGACGTCCAAAGGGGCAGGCAGGCTATGACGAAGTATAATTGCGGTGCTTGCCACGTCATCCCCGGCGTGCAGGGCGCAACCGGCACGGTTGGACCTGCGTTGACCCACTTCGGCAGCAGCGATGATATCGCCGACGATGGCGAGAACACGCCGGACAACTTGATCAAGTGGCTTATGAACCCGCAATCTCTGAAGCCGGGTACGACGATGCCCAACGTCGGCGTGACCGAGGCAGACGCGCGGGACATGGCGGCCTTCCTGTACACATTGAAATGAAACAGTAGATTCGTACCTCAAACACCGTTCGAGGGTTTTCCGATAGCCCCGCTTGCCGCGCTGGCCTATTCGTTTCTGTTCGGACTGCTCCACGGGGCGTTGCCCGATGAGCATACCTGGCCAATCACCTTCAGCTATGCCATCGGCAGCGGCAGCGGAAGGGAGGGAATGAAAGGAGAGTGTTGAATGGGAACCAATGAATCGCGGACTGTCCCCACTCGGCCCAAGTCATGCCCGACCTGTGGGGCGCATAGGGCTTGATTCGAGGCCAAAATAGGGATGGCCTTCGTCGTTCTCATTCTATTCAACACTCTCATGAAAGCGGGATTGTATTTCTCCGCTGCCTTCACCCTCCAGCGCACCATCATCTCAGAACTGGCTTATCTGGCCCTGGCGCCTGTTCTCCTCTCGCCGGCGATCAACGGAATCGTGTACATTGTCGTCGGCATCGTGATGTCGGCGGCCGGGGCGCTGGTCTTATACGGGCACCGGTACCCCCACCTGGACATCCGCCTTCTAGCGCACCCCGAGGGGGAACGCCAAATGGAGATGCTGGGGCCGGCGCTCGAAGGCTACCGCCCCGATGCCGGCCCTCCGGCGAAGGCGCCTCCCACGCAATGGGCGCTGGTCCACGGCTTCATCGCTGGCTTCGGCTTCGGGGGCTTCGCCCTCTTCGTCAACACCGTCGCCGTCCCCGCAATGCCCGGCCCCTGGCTGGGATTCCTGCCCGGCCTCCTCTTCGGCCTCGGAACGATGGCTATGCAGATGAGCATCGGGGCCGTGTTCGGCGCATCCTTGAGATGGAGAAACCTGTTGACCGAGGACGAGATCAAGCGGGTGGGAGGTCGGACCGGCGGGAGGGCCCTGTTCTACGGCGGAATGCTGTTCGCCGTCTTCGGCCTGGCGACCCTTCTGGGCATGGAGCACTATCTGCCTGTCGACCTCGGATATGCTCTGATTACTCTATTCATGATCGCCGTCGTCATTCCTGCCTTCGTCTTCTCGTGGAGAGAGGTCATGGCGATGAGAAGGCCATCTGACGCCAGATCGTGACGCCGGCCGTGGCCCAGCCGAGATTATAACCCCTTCGATAGCTACTAGCGATATCGAGCGGACCTCGAGAATGCTCTCTCTGCCCCCGTGCAAGGTCTTTTCACTCTCCTGCGTCACTATCCCATAGTGCTTTGGGTCCGGCAACCACAGAGTTCTCATAGCCTGGCGGCCACCACCCCAGATGAAAGCTATGTCACACCGGCCGGAACCTTACGCAGGTTCGGGACCTGCGCAAGGTTTGCTCAGGCCTCACCCATCGAGCCCTTCTTTCATATCAGGCACAGAGTCCTCTAGTTGTTGTGCTCTCTGTGCCTCGGTGTCCCTGTGGTGAGACCTATTCCCCGTCGACCCGCTATTACTTGGGAGAATGAAAAGGCCCTGGCCGTACAGGGGGCACTTTGTAGCTCTGTGATATAATGCGTTGGGGTGCCCGTCTGCCAGTGATGGGCAATATCAAGAGACAGGTCTGTTCGGTGAAAAAGTACGATGTCATTATCGTTGGTGCCGGGCCGGCGGGCATCTTCACTGCCCTGCAACTGGCACGGGCCACCAACTTGTCGGTGCTGCTTCTCGAAAAGGGGCTGGCCCTGGAGCGTCGGTCCTGCATCGCCCGGGACCGCGGGGTGCGCTGCCCTCCCTGCAATCCCTGCAGCCTGGTGAACGGCTGGGGCGGCGCGGGCGCGTTCTCGGACGGCAAGCTCACCCTGTCGCCGGAGGTGGGCGGCTACCTGAGCGATTACCTGCCCGGCCCCCAGGCAACCGAGCTCATCGAGCGAGCGGACAAAGTGTATGTGGAGTTCGGGGGGACCGACCACGTTTTCGGGCTGAACAACGCGGCGGGAGAGCTGCGCCGACGGGCCATTCGCGCCGGGCTGCGGCTCATCCCCGTGACCATACGGCATCTCGGCACGGAGCGCTGCAGCGAGGTGCTGGCAAACATGTTCCACTTCCTGGCCGAGCGGGTCGAGATACGGACCCAGGTTTCGGCAGAGCGGCTCTTGACCACCGACGGCCGCATCACCGGCATTACCACCAGCGATGGCCAGGAGCTGGCGTGCCGCTATCTGGTGGTCGCGCCGGGCCGGGAGGGTTCCGATTGGCTGCTGTCCGAAGCGCGTCGCCTCGGCCTGTCGGTTAGCAACAATCCAGTTGATGTTGGCGTTCGCGTGGAGCTGCCCGCGGAGGTGATGGACCCGCTCACCGATATCTTGTACGAAGGGAAGCTACAGTACCATACCCCGACCTTCGACGACAAGGTGCGTACCTTCTGCATGTGCCCCTACGGCGAGGTGACCACGGAGTACATCGGCGCGCCGGATGGTGTGGTGTCGGTCAACGGTCACAGCTACGCCGAGCGGAAGACCGACAACACCAACTTCGCCCTCCTGGTCTCCACGACCTTCACCGAGCCGTTCCGAGAGCCCATCGCCTATGGCCGCTACATCGCCCGTCTGGCCAACATAATCAGCGGCGGCGTGCTGATACAGCGATTGGGCGACCTGCAGCGAGGCCGGCGCTCGACACCCGAGCGGGTCCGGCGGGGCACGGTCGAGCCCACCCTGAAGGGCGCCACGCCCGGCGACCTCTCCTTTGTGCTGCCCTATCGCTATCTACGAGATATCCTGGAAACACTGGAGGCCCTGGACCAGTTGTTGCCGGGAGTGAATGCCAGGGATACCCTGCTCTACGGGGTCGAGGTCAAGTTCTATTCGGCTCGTCTCGGGCTGACGCACACACTGGAGACCCAGATCGGCAACCTCTTCGCCGCCGGAGACGGCGCCGGCGTCACCCGCGGCCTCATCCAAGCCTCGGCCACCGGCCTGCTGGTCGCCGACGAGATCGGTCGCCGAGCGTGCGGAGGTGCCGAATGATCTCACCGCGGCGTATCCTTTCACCGCGGCGCATCCTTACCGGCATATTGCTGGTCTTCACCACCCTGGGCCTGCTGGCGGCCGCGGAGGTGGAGCCCCCCTGGATCTGGGCCCTGGCTGCCCTGCTGATGGCGGCCGTAGGGGTGGGCGTCACCCTGCTTATGCCCCGGCGGATCACCCAACAGAATCCCATTGTCGGGCTCCTGCCCGCCCTGACCGTCTTCGTCGTCCTGGTGCTGGTCAACCAGCCGTGGGTCACCGAGGAGAGGGTGCGCTTGGCCGGGGCCCTGCTGGGCGGCGTCTTGCTGGCAGGGGTGATGCTCGCCCGCTCGCTGGAGCAGGACCATCGGTACTACCATCTGGCGCGGCGGGCGGTCCTGGTCGTCACCTACCTGCTGGTCTTCGGCATGTACACCGTCATCTACACGACCAAGGTCCGCTCGTTTTTCACCGCCACCACCATCACCCTTATGACCCTTCTGGTCGTCTTCGATATGTTCTATGCCCTGGACCGCGACCTGGTCCGAACCGGGCTCTACACTTTCGCCGCCGGCCTCATCGTGGGCCAGGTGACCTGGGTGCTGAACTACTGGGTCATCGGCGGCCTTACCGGCGGCGCATTTCTGCTTCTGGTGCTCTATACCTGTACCGGCGTTATTCGGGCCTATCTATCCGGCTTTCTCACGACCAGGCTGGCCCTGGAATATGCAATGGTAATGACGGTGGGCTTTCTGGTGGTGGCGGCACTGGTCTCGTCACAGTCCACCGTCTAGCCCTCCGAACGGTCGGTCAGACCAAAACCTGATCTGAGGTGCGAGATGCTTAGCCTGCTGGATCACGCGGTTGGTAGTCACG
>JAMCWG010000169.1 GCA_023475235.1 Chloroflexota bacterium | reverse complement strand
CTTGCTCGTATCCTGTGATTGATGCGCGTTCGCGTTACGCTGGCTAGGGACCCTCGCGGGGACATTATATCCAAGGCTGACCCTCGTGCCAACGCAAGGGTAGAGGTCACGGAGGAGGGTGCAGAAGTCCCGGCCGGAAAGAAGGTCTGGAATGGCCAGCAGTCTGCCAGCCTCTACCAGCGCGATGCATCTGAGTGGCCGTTGCATTATGCTCGTTTGACAATGAATTTTGGTTGCCCTATTTCCCTTTGCTCTACCTGCTGGTCGCCACTCCGCTGGCCCACGCCGCCCGCAACGTCTCCATTTCACAAGGGCTGCGCGCCATTTACGTCTGGCTCCTCATCCTGTTCCTGACCACGGCCCCGGCGCTGGCCCTGATGGGCTACTACCGTGGAACCATAAACTCGGGAGCCACCAACCAGCCCGTACTATCGCTGCACGCGTCGCTGAGGCAGCTCTATTCGTCGGGGGCCGTCTCCGAGGTGCTCATCGACAAGAAGTTGAGTCAGGATATGCTGGGCGGGGGCGGAAATGTGCAGCGGGCGCTGGAGTACCTGTTCACGCTGGATAACACGGCCTATCGAACCATAGAAATGGCGCCTGACGCGGTGAGGGCAGAGCTGCGCAAGAGCCCTTCGCGCGCGGTGGCCGTGGTAATCTCCACCGACAGCTACAAATCCCTTGCCTCTCAAATACAACTGTCCCCGTTGGAGGGCCAGGCCGAAGCGGGGCCGCCTGGAAAGGTCAAGTACGCGGCATACCTCGCATCGGGCAACGGCGCCACCCCCTGAGCCGGGCTGGGGCACAGGTCGAGGCCTGCCCTTCTCTGAATGGACCGTACAGTGGCTCGATAGGGCAGGCCCAATCGCGTCCCCACCTGCGACGTTCGAGTTGACACACCCGCGAGGCCCGGATATACTGCCTGCATCGATCGAAGGCAGGCCCGGTGACAAGGCTAGCTTGGTTCGTTCCGGCACCTTCTGCTTTACAGTGACTGTAGTTAGAGGAGGAGAATGTGTCAGGGCGCACTACATACCGTCTGTTTCTCGTAGTTGTTTTGACCGTTGCTCTCGGGGCTTGCGCCCCCAGCGCCACGCCGGTCCCCGGCGGGGCAGCCACCGCCGTGCCGCCGAAGGCTGCCCCGGCCAGCCCGACGGCCATCGTTGCGCCGGCGGCGTCCCCTCAGCCGACCGCCGCGGCGGCCCCCAAGATCAAGCGCGGCGGCACCGTGCGCGTGGCGCAGCAGGCCGATTTCCTCACCCTGGACCCCCAGATATCGGCCGCGGGCCCGGCGGGCTACGTGGCCCTCTACGACAATATGTTCACGCTGAAGCAAGACCCGGCCACCAAGGCGTTCGAAGCCCAGCCAGAACTGATTGAGTCTCAGCAGACTGTCGACCCCAAGACGCTGATCTGGAAGCTACGACGGGGCGTCAAGTTCCACGACGGGAGCAACTGGGACGCGGCTGCCGCCAAGTGGAACCTGGACCGGATGCGGACCCATCCCAAGTCGCAGGTGAAAGAGAGCGTGCAGGCCATTGACAGCGTCGACGTCGTGGATGATTACACCATCAAGCTGAACCTGAAGGCGCCTTCTGCCTCGTTACCCACTCTGCTGACGCCCGGGGCGATGGGGCGCACCGGCATCGTCTCCAAGGCCGCCGTCGACAAACTGGGCGAGGATGAGTTCGGCCGCCATCCCTCGGGGACCGGGCCTTTTCAGTTCGTGGAGTGGCTGACCGGCGACCACCTCACTTTGAAGAAGTTCGATGGCTACTGGAGGAAGGGTGCCGACGGACAGCCGCTGCCCTATCTGGACGGAGCTGTCTTCCGCTTCATCCCCGACACCTCGGTGAGCCTTCTGGAGCTGAAGTCGGGCAATGTCGACGTGGTAGACCGGGTGGAGCCCAAGGATGTCCCCGGCGTGAAGTCCAACCCCGAGCTGGTGTACCAGGAGATGCCCTGGGCCGGGCCGACCCTCGTCGTCGGCTTCAACCCGCTCCAAGCGGCAGGCGGGTCGTTCTGGAACAACAAAAAGGCCCGCCAAGCGGCGCTGTACGCCATCGACCGCGACGCGATGGCTAAGACGCTAGGCCTGGGCATCGGCCAGGAAAACCAGTCCTTCTGGGCGCCCGGTCAGGTAGGATACGATCCGTCCGTCCCCCGCTACCAGTTCGATCGTGATAAGGCGAAGCAATTGCTGGCCGAGGCCGGCTACCCCAACGGCATCGACACCGCTATCACCGTGATCGCCCGGCCCGAGGACCTGCGCAATGCCGAAGTGCTCAAGCAGATGTGGGATGCCGTGAATATCCGCACCAAGATCGACAACCTGGAGAGGCTGGCCTGGATCGACAAGGTGACCAAGGCGGGCAACTTCCAGGTGGCGACATGGCGGTACACCTTCTATGTGGACCCCGACTTATATACTCGAAGCCTGACCCCTGGCGGCAGCTCCAACTGGGCCGGCTGGAGCAACCCCGACATGAGCAAGTGTATGGCCGATGGCCGCTCGGAGTATGACCTGCAGAAGCGGGCGGCAATCTACCAGCGCTGCCAGCGAATCATCTACGACGACAGCTATCTGGGACTCACCTGGTTCTCGCCGGCAAACTTCGCCTACCGCAAGAACGTAAAAGACGTACGGCTGCAATGGGATATCCCGGATGTGAGAGACGTCTGGCTCGATAAGTAGCATCTGAGATTGCTTGTGAAGCACGGGAGCGCACGGGACCGGATTGGCCACGGGAAAAGCGCAAGCAGATGGGGCGCCTGAATCGGTGCAGCAGCCGGTAGCGTTGGTGCGGGCGAAACGGCCCGTCCGGGGCGTCGCGGTGGTGGTGCTGGACACCTACCGGCAGGACCGCGGCCTGCGGCTGGACACGTTCAACAGCCGGGCGCTCCTGAAGCACGAAGTCCACGAGATCATCCTGACGGATGAAGAGGGGGCGGTCCCAGGCGCCGCGGTGGACCGCATCGCCTACCTGTGCTTCCTGGAGATCACCCAGGGCGGCGTGGTGCACGTCGGCGACCGGCTGCTGTTTCGGGGCAAGCCCGTGGGGCGGTTGGCCGGCTTCGACCTGACGCATTTCCCGAACCATTTGAACATAGTAGTGAAGACCGATGATCTGCGGTCCGGTGCCGATGCAGGGCTGCTGGCTGAGGAGGCTATGGAGTTCGCCTGGCCATGAGCAGGGCCCGTAGCAAGCTGCGGACGCCGTGCCAAGGCGGACCGCTAGCGTCATAGATGGAGGTAGAACGGTCGAGAGGAGAGAGAAGGCATCAGCCATATCGGCAGAAGCATCATAGTCCGTCGAGCTAAGCAAGCTAAGTGCAGGTTGTCAACGGGTAGTAGTGATACTGGATGAGAAGGGGAGAGAACCGATGCAAGGGCTCGTGCGAACGACAGGAATAATTGTCTTGACTTCGTTGCTTTTTGCGGCGTGTGCTCCCGCCGCGCCGACAGCAGCCCCCAGCGGGGCGACAGCCGCGCCCGCCGCAGCGCCGAAGGCGAGCGCGCCGACGCCGGTGCCGACAGCAGCCGCGAAAGTAGCCGCTCCCACCGCGACGCCTCGCCCAGGCGAGTCGCCTGTGGCGACAGCTACCAAGATCAAGCGGGGCGGCACGGTGGTGAACGCTTATCAATGGACGTACCCGACGATGGACCCCCAGCTTTCCACGGCCTCCGAGCCGCCAGGCACCCTGATGCTGTTCAATTACCTGGTGAGGCACGTGGTTGTGGACAACCAGACCGGCCGTTCAGAGGTGAAGCCTGAGCTTGCCGAGTCTTGGGAGATAGTCGACCCCAAGACCATTGTGATGAAGCTGCGCAAAGGCGTCAAGTTCCAGGACGGCAGCGACTGGAATGCTGAGGTCGCAAAATGGAACCTCGACCGCATAAGGACGCACCCGAAGTCGGCCGGCAAGGTGCAGGTCGAATCAATCGACAACGTGGAAGTGGTTGATGGCTCCACCATCAAGATCCATCTCAAGCAGCCATCGGCGGCTATTCTGGCGCTACTCAGCCGCAGCGCGGGCGGTGTGACCAAAGCCATGATATCCAAGGCGGCGATCGACAAGAACGGCGATGATTACTTCGCCAACAATCCGGTAGGCAGCGGGCCGATGAAGTTCACCCGCTGGGTGAGGGACGATCGCTTAGAACTGGAGCGGTGGGACGGATACTGGGAGATGGGAGAGGACGGCAAGCCGCTGCCCTACATAGACAAGTTCGTAGACCGCTTCATCCAGGACGCCTCCGTCACCCAGGTGGAATTGAAGGCGGGATCGGTCAGCATGACCTACAACGTCGAGGGCAAGGACATCGCGGCGATCAAGGCTAACCCCGACCTGGTCTATCAGGAATTGCCCTGGACGGGGCCTATCTACCTTACCCTGGGCTTCAACGGCCAGAAAGGGCCGTTCTTCGACAACCTGAAGCTCCGCCAGGCGGCCCTGACCGCTATCGATCGCCAGTCCATGGGCAACACGCTAGGGTTCGGGATTGGCAAGCCCTGGTACTACCCGGCGTGGGGACCTGGGACGCCGGGCTACGATCCCTCCGTTCCCAAGTACGAGTATAACTTGGACAAATCGAAACAACTGCTGACCGAGGCCGGTTATCCCAATGGCATCGACATAGGGCTGATGGTCATCAGCCGCTCCGAGGAGATCCGCATAAGCGAGATACTCAAGAGCATGTGGGACAAGGCGAACATTCGCACCACGCTGGAGACCTGGGAACGGCTGGCCTGGATCGACAAGTCCCGGAACGGAAATTTCGACGTGTCATTCTGGCGTGGGAACATGACCCTCGAGCCGGATGCCCTCAGCAACTCGTACGTTTGCGGAGCTGCCGGCAACTGGAACAACTGGTGCAGCAAGCAGATGGAGGCGTGTCTGGCGGAGGGTCGGGCGGAATATGATGTCAAGAAGCGCAACGACATCTACAAGCGGTGCTTGACCATTCAGCAAGAGGAAGCTTATATGGGAAGCGGCTTCACGATGCCGGGCAACATCGTGTATCGCAAGGAAGTGAAGGGAGTTGAGCCGCAGTGGGGCACGCCTCTGTTCTACCCGGGGCATATCTGGCTGGACAAGTAGTCCACGCAGGGGCCGCTGTCGCTTATACTTCGTTTGTGAATGAAGTTGTCAGTGGTGTAGCTGGGACTCGCCGACGAGTACCAGCCACTCGCCTGTTGTTCGTTTAGCCTCGCTTCGGAGGCATCCCGTTGAAGGAGTATACTCGATGACGACTTACAAGCAGCGGATTATGGCCGCGTTTCGGGGAGAGCCGGTGGACTTCGTGCCCTGGTGTCCTCGCTGGGAGCTGTGGTACGACGCTGCCAAACTGGACGGCCGGCTGCCCGAGAAGTACAAGGACTGGGACATCTACGATGTGGCCCGTGACTTCGGGATGGGCTTGCGGCCCCGCCGGGGAGCCCCGAATGCCTACAAACTAGTGCGCCGCAACGTGGAGATAGTTACCCGCCAGGACGGCTATTTCACCCACACCGAATACCGCACCCCGATAGGCACGGCTACCACCCTCTACCAGATCACGCCCGAGCTGGAGAGCCAGGGAGTGCGGGGCCGCATGGTCAAGGACATGATCCGGGAGAAGAAGGACTACGATGTCGTGCAATACATCGTAGAGAACACCGAGGTGGTGCCTACTCCCGACGATCTGGCCGGGCTGGAGAAGCGGATAGGGGACGATGGCATCGTTTTCGTCTCGGCGCTGAACAGCCCGATGCATACCTTCATGCGGGAATACTCCGGCTACGAGCAGGCCTACCTGGAGGTGGCCGACCACTGGCCGCTGGTGGAGCGGCTACTGCAGGCTTTGCGGGCCCAGGCGGATGAGATAACCCGCATCTGCCTGGACTCGCCCGCCGAGATCATCGCCTGCGATGGCAACTACGACCGGATGCTCACCCCACCCAACTGGTTCCGACAGTTCTTCTTGCCCTATCTGAAGGAGTTCGCCGAGAAGGTGCACGCCCGGGGCAGACTTTTCCAGAGCCACATCGATGGCGAGAACCGTGGCCTCATCGACCTGATACTGGAATCTGGCATCGACATCGGCGAGGCCCTGGCCCCGGCGCCCCTCACTTCGGTAGCAATGAAGGAGTTCCACCATGCCTTCGGCCAGCAGATCGCCATCTGGGGCGGCATCCCCACCACTGTGGCGCGAGCCAGCGTGCGGGATGCTGACTTCGAGGCCTATGTGATCCAGACGCTGAAGGATTGTGCCCCCGGCAACAAACTGGTGCTGGGCACCGGTGACAACTTCCCAACGGACGCCAACATCGAGAAGGTGAAGATGGTGGCCGGGATAGTGGAGAAGTATGGCAAGTACCCGATACAGGCAAGTTAAGGTTGCCGAGGTGCAGTGGGTAACCCCTTGTTCCACCCACTGGCAATCTCGCTGGACAAGTAAACAGATGATATTTAGGGGGAAGGAGGCCAAACATGCGCACTGTCACACGGATCGCTGCCTTGCTGACCGTGGTCGGCTTGCTTGTCGCCTGCGCGCCGGCGGCACCAACGCCCGCGCCGACTAAGCCACCCGCGGCACCAACGACCGCACCCGCCGCCCCTACGAAACCGGCGGCACCTGCGGCCACTGTCGCACCCACCGCGGCCCCCAAGCCGGCCGCGCCGACAGCAACCGCGGCCCCGAAAGTGAAGCGGGGCGGCACCTTGCGGTACGCCATCTCTTGGACCTACCCCACTATGGACCCACACCTTAACACTGCCCCCGATATGCCTGGGTTCATGCTTTTGTTCGATGGCTTAATGACTTATGAGCGAGACGAAAAGACCGAACTGTGGAAGGTGACCCCCGAACTGGCCGAGTCCTGGGAGATGCCCGACAAGACCACCGTCGTGATGAAACTGCGAAAAGGGGTCAAGTTTCACGACGGGAGCGAACTCAACGCTGAAGTGGTCAAGTGGAACATAGATCGCTGGGCCACTCATCCCAAGTTCTACGCTAAAGCCTATTCGGAGGTCATCAAAGGGGCGGAGGTGGTTGACCCTTACACGGTGAAGGTCAGCCTGAAGAGACCATCGGCCTCGACTCTGATCGTGATGACTCGGGCCACTGACCCATGCTTCAGTATTATGTCCAAAGATGCCTTCGACAAACTGGGCGAGGAGAAGGTCCAGAACCAGCCGGTGGGCACTGGGGCTATGCAGTTCAGCCAGTGGCTGCGGGACGACCGCCTCATCCTCAAGAAGTTCCCCAACTACTGGCAAAAAGGTGTGGATGGCCAGGCTCTCCCGTACCTGGACGAATATGTCGAACGCTTTATCCAAGACCCCTCGGTGACGCTGCTGGAACTCAAAGCCGGTTCCTTGGATATGACCGAGAACGTCGATGCCAAGGACGTCGCTGGCATCAAAGGCAATCCAGACCTTGTATACCTCGAGGTGCCTTGGACAGGGTCTCACTACTTCACGGCCGCCTTCAACTACAAGAGCGATAACCCAGTAATCAATAGTCTGAAGGTGCGGCAGGCGGCCTGGCACGCCCTGGATCGGGAGTCGATGGCCAAGGCCCTGGGCTTCGGCATCGCCAAGCCCCACTACTATCCGTATTGGGGACCCGGCATGCTGGGCTACGACGAGAAGAACCCCAAGTACGAGTTCAACGAGGCGAAAGCCAAGCAGTTGATGGCCGAGGCTGGTTTTGCCGGCGGAGTCGACCTCACTTTGTCCGTAATCACTCGCCAACCGGAGTTGCGCATCGGCGAGATGGCGAAGGCCATGTGGGACAAGGTGGGCATCCGTACTACCCTGGAGTCGATGGAACGACTGGCCTGGATCAGCAAGATCCAGGCAGCCAAGGGAGAGGCTTTCTTCTGGCGGCAAGGCCCCAACCCCGACTCCGATCTGGCCAGGCGAGGCTTGGTCACCGGGGCGGCCGCCAACTGGCCGTTGTACTCGAACCCCGAGATGGATAAGTGCATGGACGATGGAGCGGCGGAATATGATCCGGCTAAACGGCACGAGATCTACAAGCGTTGCCAGAAAATTATGTACGACGATGCTATCTGGGGCGTGGGTTACTTTATGCCTGCCAACAGGGCGTTCCACAAGAGCGTCAAAGACGTCAGGCTGGTCTGGGGACGGACGGATCCCAAAGGCATCTGGCTCGACAAATAGCGCTACTTCGCGGTAGTATCTGGCGCGGTTTCATAGTCGGTATGAGCCGCGCCGACTGTTTTGTGGAGGTTGGTGGTTAGTGAATCAAGACCAGTTCTTCGCTCGCTATGGAGTCTCTACTTGGCTATACCTTCGGCACAGATTACCTGACGCCCTCGAGAAGATCGCCGACGCCGGCTTCCGCATCATTGAACTATGGGCCAACGAGGTGCACCTGGACCCGCGCCTGAAGCCGGACATTCCCGGCACGCGCGCCATTATGGCCGCCCTTGGTATGAGGGCGCACTCCCTCCACGCCCCTTTCTACGGGGAGCTGCGCATCGGCGACCCCGACCCGGCCTATCGTGCTCGGTGGCGCGCAGCGATGGAGCCCACGCTGTGTTACGCGGCCGAGCTGGGGGCCAGGGGGGTGGTGTTCCACGTGTCTACCATCAGTGGCGAGAACGATGAGCGTAGCTGCGCCGAGGGCGCCAAGGTGGTGGTCGCCTTCGTGGAGGAGGAGCTGCGCCCGCTGGCACGGCAGGCAGGGGTGCACCTGCTGCTGGAGAATATGGTGGACCACGGGTGGCCCCGCTTCGGCTGCTCGATGGCGGAGCTCACTTCAGCATTTCCGGGCGACGACTACCGCTTCTGCCTGGACATCGGGCACACCACCGTCAATAAGCTGGACCAGAAGGCGGAGATATCTCAGGCAGGCAAGCGCTTGATGTCGATTCACGGCAGCAACAACGACGGGCAGCACGATCTGCACCAGGCGCCGACGGACGGCGTGATCGACTGGCCGGGGTTCATGTCGGCGCTGGACACAGCGGCCTACGATCATCCTATTATCCTGGAGGTGAAAGGGGGAGACGACCCGGACGCCGTCCTGGCACGCCTGCGAGAGTTCTGGCGGTATCTGCCAGACTAGCGGACAGCGGGTGCCGGCCTCCGTGCCGGCGAAGGCTGCGGAGGCAGCCAAATGGCCGGGCATCCGAGGGGCAGCACTTGACGGCCAAAGGTGCTATGCGCTACATATATGGTGGCCAAGTCCGAGCAGCACCCCTCACCCGTGGCCGGAGCAATAGCGCGGCTGTCCCTATGGAGCGGAAAGAGCCACAGTTGTTATGGTAACTGACAGTCGCTCGTAGTAGAAGGAAACCCTATGCGTTCTGTTGCGCGGGTGCTGGCGGTGGTGCTGTCTATCGCCGTCCTGACGGGTTGCGAGAGCGAGCCCACGCCGACACCCGTTCCACCGAAGCCCACGGCTGTCGTCTCGAAGGAGGCACTTCCCCTGCCGGTGCCGACGGTGCCGCCAGCGGTCCTTGCGCCGGTCGCGACACCTACCCCGGCGGTGGAACCCGGATTCCGGCGAGGGGGTATCCTGCGCGCGGTCAGCACCTCTTCATACGTCACGCTGGACCCACAACTGGCCCCCGGGCAGCGACTCGACGGGTATGGCCTCCTCTACAATCATCTCTTGAGCTATTCTCTGGCCGACGCGAAGGCGGGCAAGTTCGAGGTAAAGCCCGAGCTTGCGGAGTCCTTCGAGCGGACCGATCCGACGACCTATGTCTTCAAGCTGCACAAGGGGATCAAGCTCCATGACGGCAGCGAGTGGAACGCAGAGGTTGCCAGGTGGAACCTGGACCGGCTGCTCACCCACCCGAAATCGCTCTCTCGGGCCGTCCTGGGGGCCATCAAGTCGGTCGACGTCGTGGACGCTAGCACCCGCGCAACAGAA
>JAMCWG010000019.1 GCA_023475235.1 Chloroflexota bacterium | reverse complement strand
GGGCTGACGAGCTGACGGTTTCAATCGCGCAGGCCCAGGCCGAGAACACCCAGTTGCAGGCCACGCGCGATCGCGCGGCCACCGATGCCGGGGCGGAAGAGGCACTGCGCGATATGGGCTGGCTCAAGCAGGGGGAGACCGCCATCGTCCCGCGGCCGGAAGCGACCGGCGCCCAGGGCAGGCAGCCTTTTCAGCCGGAGCGGGAGGGCCGGCCGCTGCCCAACTGGCAGCGGTGGTGGCAGTGGTTTTTCGGCAGCGGCGCGGATAAGCCGGCGCGCTAGCGCTCGCCGCCCGTCAGAGACGCACGCAGTCCGCGCTCGACGGCGGGGTAGAGCGTCCAGACCGTGGCCAGGCCGAAGAGGAATCCGGTCAGCAGGCGTAGCTCCCAGGTGCTTTCCCTCCAGTCAAACAACTGCGTTCCACCATCGATCGCCATCGGCAGTGTAGCCAGCACATAAAGCTGCCAGGAAAGCGCCGGGACCCTGTCCCGGAAGAGGCCGTACAGGATGCCGCCGCCCAGCATCGTGCCGTAAATGGCCAGGTCGCGCTGGCAAATGGCTATCTGCTGGCCAAACAGGAAGAACGATCGCCACGGGAGCTGATGGCAGACCGCGCTGTACAGGTGAAAGATGGCTGTGCCGGCCGCGGCCCATCCCACGGCTGAGAGCAGGGGCGAAGCAATCGCCCCGCCAACATACAATGCCAGCGCGATGTTCACCAGCAACAGCCAGTGCGCCGAAATCCAGACTGCGAGTTGCCTCTCGCGCGGCGCGGCCAGCGCCGCGGATGCCGAAGCCGGTGGGATCACCGTTGCCTCCTATTGCACCGTGGGTGGAGAGGTGGTGTCCGGCTCGGCCTTCCGTCCGCCCACATGGGTGTACGGTGTTCCGCGCCACAAGCGTTGAAGCAGCATAAGCGCCAACAGCGCCGCCGCCGCAGCCAGCAACTGGGGCTGCTGCAGTCCTGCGAACGCTATCTCGTCCCGCCGCAAGAAGGCGACGAGGAACTGCCCGGCAGAATAGAGGAACAGCCCAGCCAGGAAGATGCTCCCCTCTCGCCAGGGGCGACTCCGCATCCGCCAGAGGAGGCCAAAGACGACGAAGTCCCAGATAATCTCGTATGCCGGTATCGGATGGGTGGGTATCCCGAGCAATTGGGAGGGCACGAGCGCCCCCGGGTTGGTGTAGACTAATCCCCACGGCAGGTAAGTGGGGGCGCCCCACGTGTTGCCGTTGATAATGGCGCCTATCCTTCCGACCGCATGGGCCAGGAGGAGCGCGGGAGCAGCGACATCTCCGATGCGCCCGCTCTGCAGCTCGCGCAGCCGGCAGTAGATAATCCCCGCCAGCACGCCTCCGGCAAGCCCTCCGAACAGGACGAGGCCGCCAGGCTGGAAGGCTACGACGGACCGGAGGCTGTAGCGATAGTTGTCCCAATCGCCGGCGACGTAAAGCAGCCGGGCCGTCGCTATGCCGGACAGCAGTGCCCAGAATGACAGGGAGTAGACATCATCCTCCGGCACACCGCGGCGCCGGCCCTCCCGTAGGGCGATGAGGATGGCCACCGCCACTGCCGCCGCCACGGTCAGGCCGTACCAGCGTAACGAGATTGGCCCCAGATAGGCCAGCACCGGGTCTACCGCGATCGTGATCATCCGAATGTCCTGCTGTATTATGCCAACGTTAGAATTGTAGCCGCAGGGGATGGCAAGCGCAAGCCGCGGCCGGCAGGGCCTTTGCATTGTCACCCTGCCCTGGCACGATCGACCCACGAGGGCGTACGAACGAACCCTTGCGCGGGTTCGGA
This sequence comes from Chloroflexota bacterium, assembly GCA_023475235.1. Classification (GTDB taxonomy): domain Bacteria; phylum Chloroflexota; class UBA6077; order FW602-bin22; family JAMCWG01; genus JAMCWG01. Next base: position 8,098 of record JAMCWG010000019.1, on the reverse strand, counting down.
ACCCGCGCAAGGGTGTTATGGCGGGGCGTAGAGGCAGCCCCTACGGGATTCTTCGCCCTTTCAAGGCTCGGAATGACATCAAGACAGACTTTGAACAGACCCCGCCGCTAGGTTTGCGCGCTTGACCGCCCAAACCCCGCGTGCTAGCATCACGACATTCGTAGCCCGGGAATGGGGGCTAGAGCCCATCATACGCTAGGAAGGTAGAGGACTAGAAAGGTAGAGGAATTGAGAGAGGACACAACGGCCCTCTACGACGGCCTGGGCCCGGCCTACGACGCGATGGTGGACTGGGACGGCCGGCTGCGCCGGGAATCGCCCTTTTTTGAGTGGCTGTTCAAGGAGGCCGGGGCGCGCCGGGTGCTCGACGTGGGGTGCAGCACCGGCGGCCACGCCATTCACTTCGCCCGCCTTGGCCTGGAGGCGGTAGGGGCGGACCCGAGCGGGGCGATGCTGGCACAGGCGGAGCGCAAGGCTGCCGGTGTGCCGGGCGCGCACTTCGCGGCAGCGGGCTTCGGCGAGCTGCAGGCGAAGGTGGGCGGCGCCTTCGACGCCGTCACTTGTCTGGGCAACACCCTGCCCCACGCCCTCAGCCGCAATGCCGTTCGGGCTGCCCTCGCCGACATCGGGGCTGTGCTGCGGCCGGAAGGGCTGCTGATCGTGCAGCAATTGAACTACGACCGCATCCTTTCGCAGCGGCAGCGATTCCTGGGCGTATCAGCCGGGAACGATAGCGGTCGCGAGGTCCTGTTCTTCCGCTTCTACGACTTCGGAGACGAGCTGCTGACCTTCAATCTGGTGACCTTCCGTCGGGACGACGGCGACTGGTCCTTCCGGGTGCACAGCACACTGCTACGCCCTATCTTGAAGGCAGAGTTGGAGGAGCTATTGCCGGAATGCGGCTTCGGGCCGGCCGAGTTCTTCGGCGACTATCAGTCGCGCCCTTTCATCGCCGGCGAGTCGAACGATCTCATACTGGTGGCGAGGAAGGGGTAGAACCTGGGGCGGGCCTTCAGTCTGTCACTATGAGTGAGGCATGGCCTCGCTGGTTCTATTCCGGCGGTATCGCAGGCAGGGAATAAGGTGCTTCGCTGCGCTCAGCAAGACGGGCCGAGCCGCTCAGTTCTTCGGCTACATCTCCCGCCGGCCCTGAATGGCCCGCGCCAGGGTGATCTCGTCGGCGTACTCCAGGTCGCTCCCCATCGGGAGGCCCCGCGCCAGGCGCGTGACCTTAATCCCCAGCGGATGAAGCAGCTTGGCCAGGTACATCGCCGTGGCCTCGCCCTCCAGGTTGGGGTTGGTGGCCAGGATCACTTCCTGCACGCCGTCGCGGCGCACGCGCTCCAGCAGCTCGCTGATGCGCAGCTCGTCGGGGCCGATTCCCTCCACGGGTGAGATGGCCCCGTGAAGGACGTGATACAGGCCCGTGTACTCGCTGGTGCGCTCGAGGGCCATCACATCCAGCGGCTCCTCTACGACGCATATCTGGGTCCGGTCCCGTTGCGGGCTGGTGCAGATGGCGCAGGGGTTCTCCTCCGTGATGTGGAAGCAGTTGGAGCAGAAGGTCACCCGCTCCTTCATATCCAGAATAGCCTCGGCCAGCTCACGAGACTGATCAACGGGCGCGCGCAGCAAGTAGAACGTCAGCCGTTGGGCCGTCTTAGGCCCGATTCCGGGCAGGCGGTGGAACTCTTCGATGAGCCGGGCCACCGGCTCGGCAGTGAAACGCATTGAATCCTCCTAACTAGTGCAAAATATATCATAGAGGGGCAGCGAAGCCCTGTCAAATCGCCGGATCGAGCTTTTCAGGCGGTCTCTGGAAAACGTTCGCGAAAAGTAATACTATCTTCGAGCAGTCCAACTGATGCGGCGTTTGGTGATGTGAGATGTTGATAAGAAACTACGCTGAGCTCACCTCTCACGGGAACGCGAGGGGCAGGAAGACCGTACTGGAAATCATCGAGGCCGGCCTGGCCGCGGCAGACCCGTACCAAAATGTGAGGAGGATGCTGCGCATCGAGGATGGGAAGCTGCTCGTCGGCTGCCGGGACTACGCCATCCGGGGCACCGAGAAGCTGGACCTGCCCCTCGTGTTCGACCTGTCCACACTGGGGGACGTCTACGTCTTCGGCGGGGGAAAGGCCGTACAGAGGATAGCCGAGGCGATAGAAGATGCGCTCGGCGATCTGGTCACCGATGGGCAGATCAACGTCAAGAAGGGAGAGCCAAAGAGGTGCAGCAAGGTGAACGTCACCTTCGCCGGCCATCCGCTGCCTGATGAGGACGGCGTCAAAGGGGCAACGCGGAAGTACGAGCTGGAGAAAAAGGTGAAGCCCGGGGACCTGGTATTCCACATGACTTCGGGGGGCGGCACCGCGACGCTGGGTTGGCCTGCCCCCGGAATCACCTTGCAAGACCTTCGAGACGTCACGCAGATGCTCTATTTCGAGAAGGGCGCCTCAATGCCGGAGAAGAACGCGGTGGTGTCCAGGCTGCGGGTGCCGAGAGACGGTGGGCGGAAGCCCGGTGTGCCCGTTATCTACATCAGCTCCAGCGAGACGCCCCCGGGTACCCACGCCGATCACCACCGGAGCTTCCCCAGCACCGACGCCATCGAGATACTCAAGCGGTATGGCCTGTGGGACAAAGTCTCCCAGCGGGTCCGCTCCCACCTGGAGAGAGCCCACGACGACCCGATGTACGATTCGAAGCGCACGCCGATCCACTCTGAGTACGACTACGATGAGATCTACTCGTTCAGGGCCATCGGTCCCGAGTATGTGCTGGCGGCTGCCAAGAAGAAGGCAGAAGAGATGGGCATCAAAGCGCACATCCTCTGCTCGAGCGTAAACGATATCGAGGCCGGCTCGGTGTCGGCCACGGTGGCCAATATCGCCCGGGAGGTGGAGCGCAACGGGAGCCCCTTCACGGCGCCCTGTGTCCTGTTGCTCGGCGGGGAGCCAACCGTGTCCATAGGAAAGGCATCCGGGAAAGGGGGCAGAAGCCAGGAATTCGCTCTGTCAGCGGCCCCGTGGCTGGAAGGCAGCGCGGGCATCGTCGTCGCTGCCGCGGACTCGGATGGGACAGACGGCCCGACGGATGCCGCCGGGGGTATCGTGGATGGCTGCACGATGGAGAGGGCGGCCGCGGCTGGCCTCGACGTTTTCGAGGAGCTGGACAACCACAACTCCTACGAGGTGCTGACGAAGCTCGGCGATGCCTTATTTGCCGGGCAGTTGGGACAGAACCTTCGAAGCCTTTTCCTGGCGTGCATAGACACGCCCAACAAGTAGCCACGGGAACGCGAGGGAGGGTTGACCTTGGGCCCTCAAGCTTGCCGGGCACAGATGGACCAGGCCGGTCGCTGCCGCCTTGAAGGCCCGGCGCGCCCGCACGCTGGCCTAGTCGGCTAGGCGGACGTAGATGCGGCCCGCCAGGTCCTTGTCCACGGCAAACTGGCTGTGATGCAGGCGGAACACGTAGCTGGGAAAATCCTGGATCAGATCGATCGGCATGCCCGGGAGGATTCCCATGCTCATCAGTTTCTGTAGCTCCCTCGGCTCCTGGGTGTTCAGGTAGGCAATGGTGCCGCCCCGGCCCGGCTTCAGCGCCGATAGGGGCGCCACAAGCTGGGGCCCGCCCTTGGCCGCCCGCCGACAGCAATCGCCCGGCGGTATGGGCCGGCCGTGAGGGCAGACCCTGGGATGTCCGAGAAGCGTGCAGACCCGCTGCTCGAGCTCACGGTGCAGCAGATGCTCGAAACGGCAGGCCGATTCGTCCATCATCGGGTCCGACGTGTCCAGGACGTCCGCCATCAGGCGCTCTGCCAGACGATGGCGTCGGACGGCGCTCTGGGCCTCCGGCAGCCCATCGGGCGTCAGCTCCAGCCGGCCGTCCTGGGCGCGGACGAGGTTGTTGTCTGCCAGTTCCCGGACTGCGGCCTCGTCGAGGGCGGCGCCGTCTTCGGCCAGCGGCAGACCGTCTTTTTGCGCCTCCTGGCTGTGTATCCAGAGGCGTTCTAGAATCTCCTGGGCATCATCCGATAGATCCACTGATAGCTCTCCTGATGGACTTAATTAGCTTGCTCAGCCGGGACTCGGCAGGGGCCTCGTAGCCGCAGCGCGGGCAGCGCACCATATGGCAGGACCCGGACATAGCACAGTTGGCGCAGCACGCGGGCGCCTGCGTGGGATCGAACTCGTAGCCGCAGAATGCGCAGATCATAGCTGCCACCCCGCAGCCGTCAGCAGCGCGTTCACCACGAAGCCGATTCCAAAAGCGAACGGGAAGATGAACGCCACAATGGCGAGGGTGGTGCGGACCCCTCGCTCTTTCAACATCATCGAAAACTGGGCGATGCACGGCACGAACAAGGTCAAAGTGACCGCGGCCACCAGCAACTGCTCGCCGGAAAGGCCGCCGGCGGCGTGGACGTCGTACAGGCCGGCGGCGCCGTAGTCGCGGCGGAAGAACCCGAAGAGAAACACGGCGGCGACCTGCGGCGGCAGACCGATGAGCTCCACGATGGGCTCGAATAGACGGATGAGGGCCTGGAATATGCCGGTGATCTGTCCGATCCAGATGATGACGCTGGCGCCGATGAAGACCGGCATCACCTCGAAGAGGTACCACTCCATCCGAGCATAGGTCTTGCTGAGTATGTTGCCCAGCCGGGGCATGCGCATCGGCGGCACTTCCATATAGAACGACGGTCGCTGGCCGGGCATCACCCGGGCGGCCAGGAGTCCGATCAGCAGGAACACGGCGAGCACGATGACCCCCCAGAGGGCAAGCGCGCGAGGATGGGGCGACAGAATGGCCAGTATTACACCCAGTTGCGCCGAGCATGGGATGGCCAGGGCCAGCAGCAGGGTCGCGATGACCCGCTCTCGGCGGCTCTCCAGCACTCTGGTGACCATCGTGGCCATCGTGTCGCAGCCGAAGCCCAGGACCATCGGTATGACCGCGCGCCCATTCAAGCCGATGGCCTTGAACACGCGGTCAATGAGCATCGCCAGGCGGGGAAAGTAGCCGGTATCTTCGAGAATGGAGAAGGTGAGGAAGAAGGTCCCCACGATGGGCAGTATGAGGGCGATGGCGTACCGTATTCCCAGCGTGATGATGCCATATTCGCCGACGAAGAGGGTCTGCAGGATGGGCCATGGGATGATGGCCTCGACTACCTGGATGGCCACGGGGTTGACCCATTGGCCGAAGACGGTGTCCTCGAGGAACTTCACCAGGACGCCCGCCCCGAAGACGCCCACGAACTGGTAGAGGCCGAAGTAAAGGACCAGCAGCAGGATGGGCACGCCGGTGATGGGGTTCATCGTAACCCGGCTGATGAGCTCCCCCCAATTGCGTCCCCGCCGTCCGGAGGCCAGGACGGTGCGGCGGACCAGGCTGGTAGCCCAGCGCTGGCGCTGCATCGAGATGGTGTAGCCCAGGGACCGCGCCCGGCCCGTGCGGAGCCGGAGGAGGAATTCGTTGATCGACCCCCAGCCGTCGCCCTCCGCATCCTCGACCATCTGCTCGATCTCGGCATCGTCCTGGAGCAGGAGCAGGGCCACGGCCCGTCTGGATAGCCTGTATTCGCCCTTCAGCATGCCTTCCATCTCGGATACGGCGGCCTCTACCTTGTCGTCGTAAGTCCGTGGAGGGACGACGGAAGCAGTCGTCGTCGCGATCCGATGGCGCAGCGTGTCGATGCCCCTGCCGCTGGTCGAGATGGTGCCCACCACCGGGACGCCAAGCTCCTGCTCGAGGCGGGCCAGGTCGATCTCCAGTCCGGCGGCCTCAGCTTCGTCCAGCATGTTCACGGCCAGTACGACGGGCAGGCCGGCCTCGATGAGCTGAAGCGTAAAGGGCAGCATACGCTCCAGGTTCTTGGCATCGACCACGTGCAGGACCAGATAGGAGGATTCGCTCAGGAGGATGCGACGTGCCACGCGCTCCTCCTCGGTTATGGGCAGGAACGAGTACATGCCTGGGGTGTCCACTGCCTCCAGCTCGACGCCGTCCGCCCGCAGGTGGCCGCGCGTCACTTCTACGGTAGTCCCCGGGTAGTTGGAGACGACGACGCGGGCGCCGGTCAGCCGGTTGAAGAGGGCGCTCTTGCCGACATTGGGATTGCCGACAATCACCAGCGTGGGCAGTCCAGAGGCCGCGGTCGGGCCGCTGCCGTGACAGCTACTCTGCGAGCGACGCCTTACACGCAGGCGTCGGAGCCCCGTGAGCGCCCTTTCCTTGATGTCCAGTGTCATTTCTATGCTCCAATAGTGTTATGCTTGTGCAAGTGTTCAACTGACCGGCCCAAATAAGTAAGGCCTAGCCGCCCACGTGACGGAGGCCTTCGGCAAACAGGTTCTCTATGTGCTCGTCGTCCAGCGAGTAGTACACCATCTTCCCATCCTTGCGCACCTTTACCAGCTCGAGATTGCGCAGGATACGCAACTGGTGCGAGACCGCCGACATGCTCAAGCCCAGTAGCGCGGCAATGTCGCCGACGCACAGCTCGTTCTTCGACAGGGCGAGCACGATGCGGGTGCGCGTGGGATCGCCCAGCACCTTGAAGGTGGCAGCCAGACGATTGATGACCAGCGCCGGCTTGGCCCCCTGTCGAGCGGACCGCAAGCTACTGCCGCCGTTACGGGTGTTTAGTGCAACCATCGTACCATCACTTATTTTACCTATGTCAGTATATTCATATGAGCAACTATGCAACCTAAGTATAGCCTAATTTTGGTAAAAGTCAAGCAGTTTATCTGAAAAGTCCGTTATCGGGTTGAAGGACGAGAACGACCGAAGACGCAATGCTTCGGACTTTCGACCGCACACTCATCGCTTGAGCACTTGAGCTTGACTTGGGCTCGAATATTCCACTACAATGTTGATGATTGATGATATTGGAATAATTGGATTCGCCATCATGTACAGCCGCATCGAGGTCCTCGGAGAAGGCCGTGCTGGGTCCGCTTCGTTCAGAAAGGAATTTGGGATAGCTGATGAGCTCGCCGCGCGGGCCAACAGAGCCGCCGAACCGGCCCAGTGGCGGTGGTTCTCCCGGATCATCTGCCCCTAGTGGCTTCGCGTGGATCTGGCTGGTATTGCTGGTTGCCGTCCTGATCTGGAACGCCTACGCGTTGCTGGTCCCCAAAGCGCCTCCGGCCCTGCCTCTGTCTTACTCCGCCTTTCTCGACCAGGTCCGGGCCGGCAAAGTGGCCAGCGTGACCATCGCCGGCCAGAACGTAGACGGCAACTTCAATGCTCCGGTGGCCCAGCCCGCGCCGAGCGTTACTCCGGGAGTGGAATCTACGCCTACGGCCGTTGCCCAGTCGACGGCTGTGACGCCGACCACCTACACGCGCTTCACAACGGTCATTCCGGCGCAAGGTGACAACGCCCTACTTCCGCTGCTGGAACAGAAGGGCGTCGTCATCACCGTGAAGGACACTACCGGCAGCTCTTTCTGGGCAGATCTGGCCATCAGCGCCTTGCCCGTCCTCGTTCTGGTGGGGCTGCTGGTCGTGATGGGCCGGAACGCCCAGCGTGGCCCAGTTCGTGGGCGTCTTCGGGGCGGGAGCAAGGCCCGCCTTTACGACCGGGAGCAGCCCAGCGTCACTTTTGGCGATGTTGCCGGGGAGGAGGAGGCGAAGATCGAGCTTCAGGAGATCGTGGATTTCCTGAAGCATCCCGGCCGATATCGCGCGCTGGGTGCGCGGCTGCCGCGCGGCGTGCTGCTCATCGGTCCCCCGGGGACAGGGAAAACCCTCCTGGCGAGGGCGGTGGCCGGCGAGGCCCGCGTGTCATTCTTCAGCATCACGGCGTCCGAGTTCGTGGAGATGTTTGTGGGCGTGGGGGCCAGCCGGGTGCGCGACCTCTTCACGAAGGCCAAGGAGGCCGCCCCGTCCATCGTGTTTGTAGACGAACTGGACGCGGTTGGCCGTCAAAGGGGAACAGGACTGGGCGGGGGCAATGACGAACGCGAGCAGACGCTCAACCAGTTGCTGGTCGAGATGGACGGCTTCGACGAGAGCACCAACGTCATCGTGCTCGCGGCCACCAATCGCCCCGACGTGCTGGACCCTGCGCTGCCGTT
>JAMCWG010000123.1 GCA_023475235.1 Chloroflexota bacterium | reverse complement strand
CGTGGTAAGCTCGCCCTCGTAAGGGCGGTCTTCGGCATCGGCGTAGCAATGGATGCAGTGCAGATTGCAGCGGCGGGTAGAGTTCCAGACCACCACCGGGCGTTTGTCGGCGGCGAACTGGAGGAGATTGGCCGGGAGACGCGAGGTGTGCCGCCCGTAGCGTAGGGCATCGCCCGGTGTCGTAGTCCCACACAGTAGCTTGGTAATACCGATCATCCCCCGGACCTCCGCAATCCTGACAATAACCATAAGTACGCCGGAAGGAATCGCTCCTCCCAGCAGTATCTATCACACTATCACGGGGGTCGCCTTCAAGTCAAGTCGGGTAGCGTGTCGATCAAATGGTGAGGGCCTTTTCAAAGTCGCCAGCCAGGGATCAGACAGCGCTTCGGTTGCCTTGCCAATGGCAGTTTACCTCACCTCCGGCCTTCGGCCACCCCTCGCCACGGCGAGGGGCCAGGGGGTGAGGTAAGCCCCACGAGCAGCCGGATCAGCGGACTTTGAAAAGGCCCTATCAAATGGTGCTTTGCCGTTGACTTAAGCAAGCGTCTACCGTATATTCATAAGAGGCCGCGCTTTCTCCAGCGGCTGCCCAGCTCAAAATGAAGTTAGGAGGGTTGAGATGGCTAGAGGCTACATGGGAAAGCTACTCTTTGTCGACCTCACCGAAGGCAGAATCACCGAAGAGCCACTTGATGAGCAGATGTGCCGCGAGTACGTGGGCGGCTATGGCATCGGCGCTCGCATCCTCTACGATCGAATGAAGCCGGGAGCGGATCCGCTGGGGCCCGATAATATACTCGGCTTGATGACCGGCCCGCTCACCGGCACCCCGGCCCTCATCGGCTCCCGTTATACAGTAGTAGCCAAGTCGCCGCTCACCGGCACCTGGGGAGACGCCAACTGCGGCGGCGATTTCGGCCCGAACCTGAAATTTGCGGGCTACGATGGAGTGTTCGTTTCCGGCATTTCACCCAAACCGGTCTATCTTTACATCGAGAACGGCAAGGCTGAGCTTAAGGATGCCAGCAGCCTGTGGGGCAAAGGCTGCCTGGACACCGAGGATATGCTGCGGGAGATGCATGGCAAGAACACCGAGGCGGCCGTCATCGGCCCTGCGGGGGAGAAACTATCGCTCATCTCCTGCGTCGTGAACAACAAGGGCCGGGCTGCCGGCCGGTCGGGCCTGGGCGCCGTCATGGGATCGAAGCGGCTGAAGGCGGTGGCCGTCAACGGCACGATGAAGATACCGATGGTCGACGAAGCGAGGATAAACGCTATTCGCCGGGACTATACGGCGGATATGTCGGCGGATGGCAAGACGCTGCACAACTACGGCACCGGCGGCTTCATGGCCGGCAGTGCGATGAGCGGCGATTCCCCCATCAAGAACTGGGGCGGCGCCGGAGCGACCGACTTCCCCAGCGAGAAGGCCAAGAAGATCAGCGACGATATGCTGATCGCCGAGCAGGAGAAGAGGTATGGCTGCTGGCACTGCACGGTGGCCTGCGGCGGCGAGATGAAGCAGAAGCCGGGGCGGGCGCGCATGTCCCACAAGCCGGAGTACGAGACCCTCTGCATGTGCGGGGCTCTGTCGCTGAATGACGACCTGGAGTCGATCATCCGCATCAACGATATCTGCAATGACTACGGGCTGGACACCATATCTATGGGCTCGGTCCTCGGCTTCGCGGTGGAGTGCTGCGAGAACGACATCCTGACGCGTGACGACGTCGGCGGGCTAGACCTCCGCTGGGGAGCGAGCGATGCGCTGGTGGCGCTGGCGGAGAAGGTCGCCAGGCGGGAAGGCATCGGCAATGTCCTGGCCGATGGGGTGAGCGTGGCCGCGGCGAAGATCGGAATGGGCGCCGAGCGGTATGCCGTGCACGCCCAGGGACAGGAGCTGCCGGCCCACGACCCCAAGTTCCATCCCGGGCTGGCCGTGAGCTACCGCATGGATGCGACCCCAGGCCGGCACACGCAGGCCGCTCGAAACTGGGAGATTGGCTACAAGTCGCCGGTCAAGCCGACCGACAAGTACAACTACGACAACTTTGGCGAGGAGCACAAGGAGCCTTCGAACATGATGCACGCCATAAACGCGGCGGGCATCTGCGAGTTCGGGTACTTCTCGTATCCGGCACAGGCCTTCCCGGATGCGCTGCAGGCGGTCACCGGCTGGAACATCACCTATGAGGAATGTCTGAAGATAGGCGAGCGGCTGGCCAACCTCCGGCACCTGTTCAACCTGCGCGAGGGGCTCAACCCGCTGCAGTTCTACATCAACTCGCGGGCCATCGGCGAGCCGCCGCTGCGAGAGGGGAATGTCCGCGACATAAAGATCCAGGAAGCCATTGCGGTGCGCAGCTATCTAAAGGCGATGGACTGGGACCCCAAGACGGCCGTGCCCAGCAGCAGGAAGCTGGCCGAGCTGGGGCTAGAGTTCGCGGCGAAGGACGTGAGGATTCCCGCCGAGCCGCCCAGGGCCCGCTAGTCCGCGCTTGCGACCACAATCTTATGACGGGACAGCCTCGCCGGCTGTCCCGTTATCGTATCTCTACACGGGCCCCCTGCGCCACGACGATCCGGCCGCCTCGAACGAGTATGCGGCTGACGCTGACGGCAGGGCCGAGCTCGACACGCTCCAAACCCGGAGACGGCGCGGCCTGCAGCTCCGGATCCACCAGCACCACCCATTCCACTCCATCCGGAACAGCGTACTCTTGCTCGTCCGGCCGGTACACGTCCAGCCAGACGCTATGGGTGTACTGCGGCAGGTAGAACTGCAGGTGCTTGTAAGTGGAGTAGGAGAGCAGGAGGGTCGATTCCGGCGGATAGGACGCCTGTATATGCTCCAGCCGCAGGCGGAGGGAGGCATCGTTGGCCTGCAGGCCGGGCAGTGTGAGCACACCAGGCCGGGCCAGGAATACCCCGGCATTGGCCAGCAGCACCAGGGCCATCAAAGCGGCCGCTGCGCGCGCTCGCCATTTCTCCTGACTCGGCATCGGCACGCCCGCATTCCACCACGCGGCGAGAGGGCGCGCTGCGATGAGCAGCGCAGCCGGCAGGAAGCTGAACACGTACCCCGGATCGCCGATGTGTACCACCGTGTAGAAAAGCACGATGGGCACGACCCACGCGGCCAGCAGCAGGACCTCTCGTAACGGCAGACTCCGCCAGCGTCTTGCAAGCCAGAGCAGTCCGATGGCCAGCGGCAGCGTCGAGGCGTACAGAGCGTAGAAGAGATAGCTGGCAGTGTCCCGCAGGTTGCGGACCAGCCCCGCCGCGCCGCTCTGGGTCGACGAGTACTTCTCCACGACGTCCACGCCGAAGTAGGAGGACAGGACGGCGGCGTAGGCCGAAAAGCCGCCGGATAATAGCACGGTGGGGACCAGCCACATCAGGGTGACCAGCAGAGCGACGATGATGCACACTGCTTGCGTGCGGCGCGGCTGGCCCCAGAGGCCGGCGAGCCACAGCCCTCCCAGCAGGAGCAGCAGGTCGGGACGGAAGCCTGCGCCGACGGCATAGGCCAATGTAGCGGGCAGCGCGTAGCCCTCGCCTCGCACCAGGCTGCGGTGCACGAAGAGTGCGACCAGCGTGCTGAACAGGGCGAGCGCGGGATACGCCAGGGCCATCTCTCCGGCGCTCCAGAAAGATACGCCGAAGGCCATAAGCAGCGCCGCGGTGACCCCGACCACGCGGCCGTAGGCCAGCCTGCCGTAGAGGTACAGTGCCGCTACGGCCCCGGCGCTCAGCAGCAGCGCCGTTGCCACCAGGCTGGCGTTGGCGTCGAGGCCGAGCAGGTAGAACAGCCTGGCCGTACCGACGAACAGGGGGTAGCCGGGAGGATGCGGCCGGTGTTGGGTGACATCGAAGTGCTGCAGGGCCAGGGCGAAGTTGGCGGAATCCCAGTTGAACAGCATGTGGGTCCGGAACGGAAGCCGCGTGGCCAGTACCAGCCCCGCCAGCCCTGTGGCCCATACGGCGTCGGCCAGCTCCAGGGGATGCGAAGCCGGCCGTTCGGCGACTGGCGCATGCTGGCCCGGGCTTACCTCAGGGCGCGTCATCTCAGGCAGCGATCCACGCTGGCTCGGCTGCGCAGCGGACAACCCCGGTCCACCATCTGTTCCTACTGCGATGCGTCGAGCCAGGCAAAATATGCCTGGATACCGTCGAAGTAACCCTGGGCCAGGGCCTTCTGCGCGTCGTCCCGCTGAAGAAGGGCGGCCTCCTCGTCGTTGCTCACGAAAAGGGCTTCGCCGAAAATGCCGGGCATCCGGCTGGGGTCGATGCCGGGGTTGGTGCCCAGGAGGAACGAGTGGGGCTGCCCGTAGCGTGCCCCGATGCTGGCATCGTCCTTCACACCGCGATTTCGCGTGGCGTACCCCACCTGGCCCAGCCGGGCGATTATGCCCTCCAGCACCGATTGCGCCAGGACGCGGCTCTGCTCGGCGAAGGGCCGGTCGGGGCAGTAATACGTCTCAGTGCCGCCTACGGCCGGGTCGCCGTAGCCATTGTGGTGCACCGATACTACGATATCGGCAGCAGCGCTGTTGGCGATGTCGATGCGGGCCTGCTGCTCCTGGATGGTACGGGCTATCAGGTCAGGGCTCTCCATACCCGTCAGGGCGGTATCCGTTTCACGCGTGAGGACGACCTGGTAGCCGGCACCTCGCAGCATCCGCGCCAGCCTCAGCGCCACCGCCAGATTGACGTCTTTCTCCCGCAGGTCCACCTTGCCCTGGGCATCCCTGTGCGTGGCCCCCGCGTCGGGGCCACCGTGACCGGGGTCGATGGCGACAATGCGCGCCGGGACGGCCGTTGGCCCGGCGGCGGAGGCCGGGCCAACCCAGCCTCGTGCCGGTGCCAGCCACAATAGCAGCGCGCAGATGCCGGCGGCCAACAGCCAGCATGCCTTGAAATGACGTATGTGCAATGAGTTGCTGCCGGACACCTTCCACGCCATCGGCTACCTCCCACTGGCCCGCCTGAGGCGCGGCCTCTTGATCGGCGTCATTCTAGCTGTGTGCTTCCCCTTCTGTCAAAATGCCTGCGCCTAGAGAGGCTCCCGGGTTCAGCCAGCCCCGGTTGTTGGCACTAAAATGGCCAAAAGCCTTGACGAGGGGATGGGCTCATAATATAATGTGGGCGATTAGTTCTCTGTAGGCCGGCCACTGTGGTTCTACGGTCCGGCCAATTAGCCATAGGTCCTATCGTGCTTGCTCCGTCCCACACTTAATTACAGGAAGGTTGGTGATACAGTAGTGCAGGTAAGTCTGAGGGAAGGGGAGACTTTCGAGAGCCTGCTGCGCCGGTTCAAGGCTGGCGTTGCACGCGATGGTATCCTCAGCGACTTTCGTCGCGCCCAGGCGTTCGTCAGCAAGGGTGAGCGAATCCGCATGAAGATCCGTAAAGCGGAGCGGCGGCGCTTGCGCAAGTCGGCACGTCGATCAGCTTGAGCTGACGGCCGCGCGGCTGGGCTCGCTCATCCAAGGAGCAAATACCAGGCAAAGTAAGAATATCTTCCCATTAACAGGGAGGTATTCTTATCTTACGTCTGGTAGGAGCATTTCGACGCTAGCAGCGTCTTGACCGTGTTTACAAGATCGTCCAGCTCAAAGGGCTTGGAGAGGAAAGCGTCGACTTGAAGATGTGAGAGTTTCTTCCCAGACCTTTCGGCCGAGATGGCGACGATGGGGATCGCGTGTGTCCGCTCGCTCCGGCGCAGATTGCTCACCACGGCGTACCCATCCAGGATTGGCATCCGCAGGTCTAGGACGACGGCCGCGGGCCTTTCCCTCGCCACTAGATTGAGCGCTTCCTGTCCGTCTCGGGCGGTGAGGACCACCAGGCCCTCCTCCAAGAAAACCAGCTCCATCAGTTGCAGTATTGCCGGGTCGTCATCGGCAATCACAATCATTTGGTCGGGCATAGCTTTCCTACGCCCTCAGCTCAACGGTGAACAAGCTACCTCTCCTGGCTCGCTTAGCACCGAAAATTCGATGGGAATCTATTACAATCAACAATATCATGAAGTCCCCGGTTGGTAAACATGTTCGAGCGTTGCTGCTGCAGAACACGTGTTCCAAGCAGCTCCGGAATGGCCGCTGCCCTTGCCGCGTAGGATGCGGAATCTGTCTGCCCCTCGCTGAGCAATCATTGTGTCGGCGATGACCCCGTGCTACACTTGTGCCGAAACCGCCCTGGCAGTCCAATAATTTCGCTTCGAGAGGTGCCGCGTGGCAGTTGTTGCGCTGGAAATCCGCTCCCGTCGTCCTTACGCTGATGGTGTGTCGTTTGGGGATGTCGGCCCCTACGAGCGACTGGACGGCATCATCCGCTTCGCCGTCGATCCCATCCATGAGCTTAACCTGAGCGTCGTCGATCTCGACAAGGCCCCCCGCGACGGCGATGGCCGCGTGACCTTCTGGTCTGACTTCACGCTGCTGGCGCCCCTATATCGCGCTCGGGGTAGCGGTCGCCTCCTGTTTGAAGTGCTGAACCGGGGCCGCAAGAATGTGCCGCGCCATATGAACCGGGCTGAAACGGAGGCCAATCCTACCACCGACCGCATCGACCCCGGCGATGGGTTTCTGATGCGCCACGGCTTCAGCATTGCCTGGTGCGGCTGGCAGTGGGATGTGATACGGAGCGCCGCGCTGATGGGCCTGGAAGCCCCGCTGGCGCAGGAGGACGGCCGGCCCATCGGCGGCCAGACCCTCATTCAGTTCCAGCCGAACGAGGCGCACCGCACCCACCTCCTGGCCGACCGCGTGCACAATCCGTATCCCGCCGCCGACCTGGTCGATCCCGAGGCTGTGCTCACGGTGCAGGAGTACGTGCGCGGGCCCGCTACTGTCATACCGCGGGACAGGTGGCAGTTCGCCCGGGAGGACGGCGCGCGGGTGGTGCCGGACGATGCCCACGTGTATCTGTCCGATGGCTTCGAGCCGGGATGCATTTACACGCTGGCCTATCGCACCAACATTGCCCCGGTGGCCGGCGTCGGGCTGCTGGCCGTCCGGGACTGCGTGTCCTTCCTGCGCTACAGCTCGTCTGCACAAGGGAATCCCATTGCCGGCGCGGTCGAGCGGGCATACGGCTTCGGCGTCTCGCAGAGCGGACGCTTCCTGCGGCACTTCCTGTACCTGGGGATGAACCTGGACGAGGAAAGGCGTATGGTCTTCGACGGGATCATGCCGCACGTGGCCGGCGGTCGCCGGGGCGAGTTCAACCATCGCTTCGCCCAGCCGTCCGTCCAATCAACCCCCGGGTTCGGCTTCCTCTTCCCCTTCGCCGACGACGAATACGCGGACGCCGTCACCGGCAGGGTGGACGGACTGCTCCGCCGCCAGCGCGAAGTGGGCGGGATGCCCAAGGTCTTCTACACCAATACTTCGGCGGAGTACTGGCGGGGCGATGCCTCGATGATCCACATCGATATGGCGGGCACGCGTGACATAACGCCGCCGGAGAATGTCCGCGTATACCTCTTCGCCTCCACGCAGCACGGACCGGGGAGCATCCCACTTAGCAGTACAAATGCCAACGATGGCTGCCGCGGGCGGCATCCTTTCAACGCCCTGGACTACTCGCCGCTCACCCGTGCGGCCCTGTTGAATCTGGATGCGTGGGTATCCCGGGGACAGGAGCCGCCTCCCAGCGCGTATCCACGGCTGGCCGACGGCACGGCCGTGCGTCCCGCCGACCTTGAGGTCGCCTTCAGCAACATTCCGGGCGCCACCTTTCCCAATCCTGAGCGCGTGCTCAGGCTGATGCACGTCGACATAGGACCGGATGCGTCGCGCGGGATTGGTGCCTTCCCGGCCAGGATGGGCCAGCCGTACCCGAACTTCGTCTCGGCTGTGGACGGAGACCGTAACGAGATGGCCGGCGTCCGGATGCCTGACCTCAGCGTCCCCGTCACGACGTACACGGGCTGGAACCCGCGGCATCCGGAGACCGGCCAGCCCGATCAGATCATCCCGATGCAGGGGTCGACGTTTCCCTTCGCGCCCACGCCCGAGGCCCGGCAGCCGGGCGACCCGCGCCCGTCCATCGGCGAGCGATACTCCGGCTGGGCCGACTACCTGGCGAAGGTGCGGGCCGCCGCCGAAAAGCTGGTAGAGGAGGGATACCTGCTGGCGGAGGACATCGACGTGGTGGTAGAGAACGCCGGGGCGCGCTACGATCTCTTTGCCGGTCACGAGTAGCTGGCAGGGATCGGACACCCTTTCCTGCGGGAGAAGCGGCAGAGGAACCGGCACGGCGCGGGGCTTCGGCTTTTTTCCAAGGATTCCCAGGAATAGCGATTCCAGGAGCAGCTTTCCTGGAATGGATCGACAGACCATTCGTCGTGCTGTCATACGCAGCCAAACATTGAACACAAGCACAGGAGGTCTGACCAATGACCAAACGGAGCCAGCCCATCACGAATGCCATCACGGGACTCAGTAGCCTGCTGCGCTCAACGGCGCGGCCCCAGGCGATCTTCGCACTGCTCATCGCGATCCTCTTGGTGGCCGCCCCCGGCGCCGCGTCACTGGCGTCGGCGACAGAGCATCCATCGGCCTTCCGCGCTGGGGCAAGCTGGGCAGCAGCCGCCCCTTCGGGCAACAACGGATTCGCCGGACGACTTCACGCGCCCTGGGGCCTGGGGCAGCAACCGCTGCCCGCCAACGCAATCGATCCGACCCAGACGGCGCACACCATCTTTCAGGTGTCGACGATCAATGCTTTGCTGGAAGGGGCCTATGATGGCCTCATTACGTTCGGAGAACTGCGCAAGCATGGCGATTTCGGCCTTGGGACTTTCGATACGCTAGACGGGGAGATGGTCGAGCTGGACGGCAAGGTGTACCAGATAAGGTCGGACGGAGCGGTCTATCCCGTTCCAGATACGATGACTAGCCCGTTCGCCGCGATCACCTTCTTCAAGGCCGACCAGACGGTTGTCCTGGACAAGCCGCTAACGTGGAACGAGCTCGAGGGCTACCTGGACAGCCTACTGCCAACCGGCAACATTCCCTACGCCTTGCGAATCGACGGGGAGTTCGAGCACATCGTGGCCAGGAGCGTTCCGAGCCAGAGCAAGCCGTATCTGAAGCTAGTTGACGTCGTAGGCGGCCAATCGACCTTTGAGTTTCAGAACGTCAAAGGCACGATGGTGGCGCTTCGTTTTCCCCAGTATATGGACGGGCTGAACGTTGCCGGCTACCACTTCCACTTCATCGCTCAGGACCGGAAGGCCGGCGGGCACGTCCTGCGGGCCGATCTCTCCGATGCTACCATCCAGATCGACAATCTGTACGGGTTTCAGATGTACCTGCCTGACGGCGGCGATTTCTTCAGCTTGGATCTTACGGGGGACAAGGGGCAAGATATCGTGAGGGTCGAGCAATAGAGCTGCACAACAGACGAGAGGTGAGCAATGGCATCGTCCGGTGACGCTAACGACAACGAGATAATCTTCCGGCCCGAGCCGGAGCAGGAGATAGTCATCGCCGGCGGCGAGGTGTTCGACCCCGTTAGCCGGGGCTTCGTCCGGCAGGATATCTCTATCCGAAATGGCCTGGTTGACCGTATGGCCCCGTCGCTCGAAGCCGACCCTTCGGCCCAGCGCATCGACGCTACCGGAAGGATCGTCACGCCCGGACTGATCGACGCGCACGTGCACGCCTTTCCTTATGGCACTGCCATCGGCCTGGACGTCGACCCGGTGTCGAGCCGCACCGGCGTCACCACCTTCATCGATGCCGGCTCGGCCGGGTCCCTGAACTTCATGGCCTTCCGGAAGTTCGTCGTCGAAAGGACGCGCTCGAACCTGTTCGTGTTCCTCAATGTCTCCGCGATCGGCCAGGTGACCCTCGGCGTCACGGGGCTGGAGTTCGCCGAGTACGACGACCTGCGCCTGCTGCACCTACCGTCAGCCGTCGAGGTCG
>JAMCWG010000007.1 GCA_023475235.1 Chloroflexota bacterium | reverse complement strand
GAAGGATCTCAGCCCTCCGAGGCTGGGATTCTTCGCCTCTCGCCAGAGGCGAGTCTGCGACCGCTGCGCTTCGGCTCAGAATTACATCCATCACTCCGTGTTTGACTGGTCACTAGAGCTCTTGCTCTTCCGCCAGGCCGCCCAGGTGGCTGGCGAGAGTGACCATCGACAGGATATCGCCGGCGTTATGCTCCAGCACCCGGCGGATGATCCGCCCGTCGCCTGATCGCTGGTACCGCCAGTAAAGGGTCGGCACCCGGCGGCCCGGCACGTCGTCCCCTCGCTCGACCATGAGCGCGTGGTACTCCAGCGACGCCAGGCTGCAGCTCGGCAGGCGGCCACGCCAGCGGCGGCGGGCTGGCAGCAGCAGGTCCAGATGGAGAGGCATCCCCGGCACACGGAACCCGTTCCGGCTGAGACGGGCCGTCAACATCGGCCAGTCGAAGGACCGGCCGTTGAAGGTGACCAGCCCGGTGCAGCCGGAGAGCCTCGCGGCGACGGCGTCCAGCATCGGCAGCTCTTCGGCCGGCCGGCGCACGAGGTACTGCTCCACCTGGAAGCCGTTCTCGAAGTAGCCGACTCCCACCAGAAAGACCAACGTGTCGCCGCCGAGGCCGAGCCCCGTCGTTTCGATGTCCATAAACAGCGCCCGGCGCAGGTCCAATCCGTCCAGACCGGCGTCCGGCATTAGAGAGGACGCCAGGCCGTTGGCCTGGGCCAGCAGCTTGCTGAGCGGGAATCGACCGTGGGAATATGAAAGGGCGAACTCGCGACGGGCCACGAAACACGGGCCGAAGGTCGTGGGGCGCTCCTCACCTTCCACCAGCGCCTCGATTGGCACAGGGCCTCCCTCTGCCGGCCACGCCGCTTCTTCGTCCCAGTACATCGTCATTTCCTGCGCTGCCCCCATTGTGCGGGGATGGCTACTCTTCGGTCGCCGCCGTGCCGTCGTGAGGACTGCCGACCCCCATCAACGGCTGGCCGATGCCCGCCGCCAGCAGACGATCGTATGTATGGGCCAGCAGCTCAGGGATGAGGCGCGTCTCGGATAGAACGGGCATAAAGTTGGTGTCGCCCATCCAGCGGGGAACGACGTGTATATGCAGATGGTCGACTATCCCTGCTCCTGCCACGTGCCCGAGGTTTATGCCTATGTTGAAGCCATCAGGGCGCATTGCCTTCTTGATCGCAACCACGCTCTGCTGCACCAGTTGCATCATCTCGGTCAGGACATCGGAAGATAGCGCCTCTATCTCGCCGACATGCTCGTAGGCCACAACCATGAGGTGGCCGTTGTTGTACGGATAGGCATTCAGCATTATGAAGGCTGTGCGACCGCGATAAAGAATGTAGTTCTCACGGTCGCCCTTCTCGCTGGGCTTCTCGCAGAAGATACAATCGCTAACCTTCTTAGCAAGGATATACTTCATTCTCCAGGGCGTCCAGAGCGTTTCCATTGCTTCCCCTAACACGATCTCTTGAATATCACCGCGTTCACGCGCAAGGGTAGCGCACCGGCGTAGCAGGCGTCAAGCAGGCGGCAGACAAAATCCAAGGGCGCTCGCCGTGGGGCGGCGATTCGGAATGATTCCCTAATTCATTAACAGTTTTGGTTGACCTCGCCATTTTCGCTATGCTATACTTGCCGTCGGCGCTCGAGTGGTGGAGGGCGATGAAACAGAACTGGGTAGCCCTGGCCTTTCAGCTAATGCAACTCGGGTTCTTGATCGCCCTGCCCCTGGTGGGTGGGCTGCTGGTGGGCCTCTGGGCCGACAATAGCCTTGGCACAAAGCCACTGTTCATTTTGCTCGGCGCGCTGGCAGGAATTGCTGCCGGGACCCTGGCGATGTATCGCGTGATCTCACAGGCCATTGCCCAGGCGGAGGCGAGTGACCGGCTTCGCAAGGGCGGCGATGCCACGCCTCCCAGAACGGATACTGATACTACTGGTGATCAGAAGGAGAAGGACTAGTGCCTAGCGTGATGGCGCGCCTGCGCAAGCCGCTGTTGATCGTGTTCGTTCTGGCCCTGATCGCTGTCGGCAATATTTTCTTCCCCCTCCAGGTGCCACATGTGCAGCTTCCTGCCGAAAAGGTATACCTTTTCGACTTCTTTTTGGTGCCTAACACGATGACTGCTGCCTGGCTCACTATGATCGTCCTCATCGTCCTGTCGTGGGCAGGCAGTCGCAACATGAGCATGGTGCCGACTGGGCTGCAAAACCTGGTGGAGTGGGCCATCGAGCTCATCGTAGGCCAGGTGGAAGCGATAGCCGGCCCCCGTAGGGGGCGGATACTCCTGCCCCTGGTGGGAACTTTCTTCCTGTTCATCCTTATCAACAACTGGAGCGGCCTGCTGCCGGGCTACGGCACGATCCTTATCGCCGGCCCGGCCCCTGCCGGCGAGCACGCCGCCGGGGGCATCGAGCTGCTGCCGCTGTTCCGCTCGGCGGATACCGACCTGAACACCACCCTAGGGCTGGCCATCGTGTCCGTTCTCGCCACCCAGTATTACGGATTCCGCTTCCTCGGGCTATCCTACTTGAAGCGCTATCTCAACTTCTCCGGCCACGGCGCAATGAGAGGCGTCAATGTGTTCGTGGGGCTGCTGGAAATAGTGAGCGAGCTGGCCAAGTTCATCTCGCTGTCCTTCCGACTTTTCGGCAACATCTTCGCCGGCGAAGTGCTGCTGGGAGTCATCTCGTTCCTGATAACGTTCGTAGCGGTGCTGCCGTTCTTCGCGTTAGAGATATTCGTCGGTCTACTTCAGGCGTATGTTTTCGCCGTACTAACCCTTATCTTCACGGTGATTGCCGCTGCCGAGCACGGAGAATCGGCCGAGGCAGTCCACCGTGCTGAGCACGGGGGAGTCGGCGAGCCACAATAAAGCCCCGGCCTGTACGTGGGAGCCGGGAAAGAGGAGGAATAGGGGTAATGGATCCGCATTCCGCACAATTCTTCGCAGCCGCGCTGGCGATCGGCATCGGCAGCATTGGGCCGGCCCTTGCCATCGGCAACCTGGTGGGTAAAGCGCTTGAGGCGCTGGGACGCAACCCAGAAGCGCAGTCGACAATTTTCACACCAATGATCATCGGCATCGTGTTCGCCGAAGCAATCTCCATCTACGCTCTGGTCGTGGCCCTCATCATCAAGTTCGTCGGCTAGGCATCTCGGCGAAAGGGGTGTGGTTTGGGCATACTTGAGTTCGAGGTTCCCATTTTTGGGCCCATGGGGGTCAACCTGCCGGGCCTTATCGGGCAGATCGTAAACTTCCTGATACTCTTGTTCGTCCTGCGGCTGGTGCTATACAAGCCGGTGCTGCAGATGCTCGACCAGCGTTCCGCGCGAATCAGAGAGGGCGTCGAGCAGGCCGAGCGGGCCCGCGCCGAAGCTATCCGCATGCAGCAGGAGTACGAGGCCAGGATGGAGGAGGCGCGGCGGGAGAACCAGCGAATCATCAACGAGGCTATGCAGATATCCGACCGGCTCCGGGCCGAAGCCCAGGAGCAGGCCCGCCAGCAGGCCGAGCAATTCCTGGAGCGCGCTCGCGCCGAGATCGAGCAAGACAGACGGCAGGCCGCGGCGGAGCTGCGCGGCCAGGTGGCTGACATAGCCATAGCGGCAGCCAGCAAAGTCGTTCGCCGCAGCCTGGATGCCAAGGCCCACGCTCAGATCATCGACGAGGTGTTGTCCGAGGCGGACAAACTGAAGTACAATTGAGATGATTCGAGCGGGGTGACTACAACGAGACTGGGGAGATAATCGTGCCTAGAGAGGCAAGCGCCCGGCGCTATGCTCAAGCCATCTTTGAGCTGGCGCGGGATGCCAACGACTTCGATCGTTGGTCCGATGCGCTGGACATTCTACGAAGGGTCGCCACCAGGCCCGAGCTGGTAGCTTACCTGCAAAGCTCGCAGGTGACGCTCGAGGCGAAGCGGGCTTTGCTGGAAGGACTCATAGGGGCGGCCCATCCACTGTCGGTGAACTTTGGCCTGTTGCTTTCCACTAGACGCCGGCTGCAGGATGTGGAGGCCATCGTCGCCGAGTTCCATCGACTGGAGAACCAGCTCTTGGGGATCGAGGTAGCCCAGGTTACCACTGCCGTGCCACTCGACGAACGAGAAGCCACCGCCATCGCTGAGCACCTGGCTTCCATCACGGGCAAGAAAATAACCCTCGAGCAAAAGGTGGATCCCGAGATCATCGGTGGTATCGTAGCCAGGGTAGGCGACCGCCTTATCGACGGCAGCGTGGCCAGCCAGTTGGCAGCCCTGCGCCGCCAACTGTCCAGATAACGAGAGCCACAGGGCGGATATTCCAGATGCGGACTAGCTTGGGGAGGTAGCGTATTATGGTTGTTCGAGCAGAGGAAATCTCTTCGATTATAAAGGACCAGATCCAGCATTTCGCGGCGCCGGTCACGGCGGTTGACGTCGGGACTGTAGTGAGCGTGGGCGACGGCATCGCCCGGATCTACGGCCTCGCCGGGGTGATGGCCGGCGAGCTGATCGAGTTCCCGAACGGAATAATGGGTCTGGCACTCAACCTCGAAGAGGATACCGTCGGCGCCATCCTGCTGGGACCGGATGAGCAAATCGAAGAAGGCAACGAGGTACGCAGCACCGGCCGCATCGCCGAAGTGCCCGTCGGGGAGGCTATGGTCGGCCGCGTGGTCAATGCCCTCGGCCAGCCCATCGACGGCAAGGGGCCCATCAACACCACCGAGACACGCCCGGTCGAGCGCATCGCCCCGAACGTGGTGGCCCGGCGGGGCGTGAACACGCCCCTGCAGACCGGCATCAAAGCTATCGATGGAATGATTCCCATCGGACGCGGCCAGCGCGAGCTCATCATCGGCGACCGGCAGACCGGCAAGACGGCCATCGCTCTCGACACCATAATCAACCAGAAAGGCCAGAACGTCGTCTGTGTGTATGTGGCCATCGGTCAGAAGGCGTCCAAGGTGGCCCAGGTGGTGGCTACGCTGGAAGAGTACGGGGCGATGGAGCACACCATCGTGGTGGCCGCCGTGGCCAGCGACCCGGCCGCCCTTCAGTACCTGGCGCCTTATGCCGGCTGCTCCATCGGCGAGTACGTTATGGAGAAGGGTGGCGACGCGTTGGTCGTCTACGACGACCTGTCGAAGCATGCCTGGGCATACCGGCAGGTCTCGCTGCTCCTGCGCCGGCCGCCGGGCCGGGAGGCTTACCCAGGAGACGTCTTCTACCTGCACTCTCGCCTGCTGGAGCGCGCCGCCAAGCTGAGCGACGAGAACGGCGGCGGCAGCCTCACGGCCCTGCCAATCGTGGAAACGCTGGCCAACGACGTGTCCGCCTACATCCCCACCAACGTTATCTCCATCACCGATGGGCAGATATATCTGGAATCCGACCTGTTCTACGCCGGCGTCCGCCCGGCCGTGAACGTTGGTTTGTCGGTCTCCCGGGTAGGTGGAGCCGCCCAGACGAGGGCGATGAAGCAGGTGGCGGGCAAGCTCCGCCTCGACCTGGCCCAGTACCGCGAGCTGGCGGCCTTTGCCCAGTTCGGCACCGATCTGGACCGGGCCACCCGGTCACAACTGGAGCGAGGGGCCCGGACGACCGAAGACCTGAAGCAGCCCCAGTACCAGCCGATGCCGATGGAGAAGCAGGTGGTATCCATCTGGGCAGTCACCAACGGCTATTTCGACGACGTCCCCGTGGACAAGATAGCGACCGCTGAGCGGGCCCTGCTACAGTATGTCGAGTCGGCCCATCCCGAGCTGCTGCGCTCAATATCGAAGGAAAAGTCCCTGAGCGACAGCCTGACCGCCGACCTGAAGAGTGCCGTCGAGGAATTCAAGAAGGGCTTCAGCTACTAGATCGCTGTTACTAAGTCTTAGTTAAGTGGAGAGGCTGCATTGCCGAGCACCCGAGAGATAAGACGCCGCATCCGCAGCGTCACCAGCACCGGACAGATAACCAAGGCTATGGAGATGGTCGCCGCCTCCAAGATGCGCCGCGCTCAGGTGATGGCGCTCGCCACGCGCCCGTACGCCGACAAGATGCGCGAGGCGCTGAGCAGCCTTACGGCACAGACACAGGGTACAGAGACGCTCCACCCGTTGCTGACGCGGCGCCCGGTAAAGAACATCTGCCTGGTCTTGATGACGGCGGACCGCGGACTCGCCGGCGGACTGAACACGAACATGATTCGGTACGCCGCCTCATTTATCCTGGAACGCTCCGAGCCGGTGCATCTGGTCACCGTCGGCCGGCGCGGGCGGGATTGGATGGTGCGCCGGAGCCGTCACATACTGGCGGAATTCACACAGCTTGGGGACCGGCCCTCTTTGAACGACACCACCCCGATATCTCGCGTGGTGATGGACAGCTACTTGAGTGAGGAATGCGACGAGGTGCACGTGGCTTACACCCACTTCCAGAGCACCCTGGTGCAGCGCCCGACCAGCTTCCGGCTGCTGCCCATCGAGCCGCCGGCCGAGCCCATCGGACGCTACTTGGAGTTCATCTATGAGCCGTCCGCCGAAGAGGTCCTCGCTCAGTTGCTCCCGCGGTATGTGGATATGGAAGTATACCACGCGGTGCTGGAAGCGGTGGCCAGCGAGCAGAGCGCTCGGATGGTGGCGATGCGCAATGCCACCGAGAACGCAAAAGAAATCGTCAACGAGCTGACCCTCCGGTACAACAAGGCTCGCCAGGAGGGCATCACGAAGGAATTACTTGAGATCGCTTCCGGCGCCCAGGCGCTGGGCTAGGCAAGCAGGAGGATTCGATGGCCGTAGGTAAAGTTGTTCAGGTGGTAGGGCCAGTGGTGGACATAGAATACCCTCCCGATGGGATACCTGAACTCAACAATGCTATAGAGATCAGCAAGGACGGGCAGAACCTCATCGTCGAAGTGGCCCAGCAACTGGGGAACAACTGGGTGCGCTGCATAGCCCTGGGTCCTACCGACGGCATTCGCCGCGGCGCGGAAGCCGCCGACACCGGTGCTCCCATCGAGGTACCGGTGGGGCCGGGCACCCTGGGCCGTCTGTTCAACATGCTAGGCGAGCCCCTGGACAACCTCGGACCGGTCAGCACAGACAAGCGCTATCCGATTCACCGGCCGGCGCCGCCCTTCGAAGAGCAGCAGACCAAGGCCGAGGTCTTCGAGACCGGCATCAAGGTCATCGACCTGATCGCACCGGTGACCCGTGGCGGCAAGGTGGGTATGTACGGCGGCGCCGGCGTAGGCAAGACCGTCATCATCCAGGAGCTGATCCGCAACATCGCCTCCGAGCACGGCGGCTACAGCGTGTTCACCGGCGTGGGCGAGCGCTCCCGTGAGGGCAACGACCTTTGGCACGAGATGCAGCAGTCCGGCGTCATCGACAAGACCGTTCTCGTCTTCGGCCAGATGAACGAGCCGCCGGGCGTGCGCCTGCGCGTTGGGCTGACCGGCCTGGCGATGGCCGAGTACTTCCGTGATGAGGAAGGCAAAGACCTGCTGCTGTTCATCGACAACATCTTCCGCTTCACCCTGGCCGGCTCCGAAGTGTCCGCATTGCTGGGCCGGATGCCCTCGGCCGTGGGCTACCAGCCCACCCTGGCTACTGAAATGGGCAGCCTGCAGGAGCGGATCACGTCAACCAGGAGCGGGTCCATCACCTCCTTCCAGGCTATCTACGTCCCTGCCGACGACTACACCGACCCGGCTATCGCCACCACTTACGGCCACCTGGACGCGATCATCGCCCTGGAGCGCGCTCTCACTGAGCTGGGCCTCTACCCGGCGGTGGACCCTCTCGCCTCTACTTCTCGTATCCTCGAGCCCCGGGTGGTGGGTCAGGAGCACTACGACGTGGCCCGCGGGGTGCAGCGCGTCCTTCAGCGGTACAAGGACCTGCAGGACATCATCGCCATCCTGGGCATCGACGAGCTGTCCGAAGATGACCAGCTCACCGTGGCCAGGGCACGCAGGATCCAGCGCTTCCTGTCCCAGCCGATGTTCGTCGCTGAACCCTTCACCAGCCGGCCCGGCAAGTATGTCTCCCGCAGCGAGACCGTGCGGGGCTTCAAGGAGATTCTGGAAGGCAAGCACGACTCGCTGCCAGAGCAGGCGTTCTACATGGTGGGGCCCATCGAGGAAGCCGCAGAGCAAGCGGAGAAGATGAAGTAGCGATGGCCAAGATTAGACTGGATATCGTGACCGCCGAGCGCACCGTCTTCAGCGACGACGTAGACGTCGTCGTCGCCCCCGGTCACGACGGCCAGCTCGGCATTCTGCCGCGGCACGCGCCACTGCTGACGGCGCTCGATCCGGGCGAGCTGCTCATCCGGCGGGATGGTCAAGAGACCTACATGGCCGTAAGCGGCGGGTTTATGGAAGTGGTCGGCAACCACGTGATTGTGCTGGCCGACACCGCCGAGCGCGCCGAAGAAATCGACGCGGCCCGCGCCGAGGCCGCCCGCCAGAGGGCTGTGTCCCGCTTGAGCGGCGCTCGCGAGAAGGAATTCGACATAGCACGCGCCGCGGCAGCGCTCCGCCGCTCGCAGGTGCGATTGAAAGTAGCCCGACGCAGGCGCCAAGAGGCACCTCCCCAAGCCGGCTAGCGGGGATTCGATGGGCGACAAGAAAGATAGGTTCCGAATCACGGGCCCCTGTCGCTTGGAGGGAGAGGTCATCGTAAGTGGTGCCAAGAATGCGGCGCTTCCCCTGATGGCCGCTGCGCTGCTCACTGGCGAGCAATGCGTCATCGAAAATGTGCCCGTGATCGAGGATACCCGCAACCTCGCCGAAATCATGCGTCTGCTGGGCAGCGAGGTCGATTTCGACGCCAAGCAGCATCGAGTGACGGTCCGCGCCGCTAACCTGGACCGCACCATCGTGCCCACCGACCTGGCCGCTCGAATGAGGGCCTCCTTCCTGGTGACGGGGCCGCTGCTGGCCCGCTCCGGGGCCATCGCCGCGCCGCCCCCCGGCGGCTGCGACATCGGCCAGCGACCCGTCAATGTCGATATCAAAGGGTTTCTGGCAATGGGAGCCGATTATCGTCAGGAGAACGGCTCCTATATGTTGCAGTCGAAGCGGCTCGTCGGCCGCCGGCTCTACCTGGACTACCCGAGCCACACGGGCACAGAGAACCTGCTGATGGCCGCCTGCCTGGCCAGGGGGCACACCACTATCAAGAACGCGTCGGGCGAGCCCGAAGTGGTAGCCCTGGCCGCCTGCCTGGCCCAGATGGGCGCCCGCATCTCCGGGGCCGGCACCAGCGTCATCGAGGTCGAAGGGGTGGATTCACTGAAAGGAACGCATACGCGGGTCATCCCCGACCGCATCGAGGCGGGTACCTTCGCCCTGGCTGCCGCTGCCACTGGGGGCGACATCGTGCTCCGCGATGTCATACCATCACACATCGACCCCCTGACTCACAAGCTGCAGGAGATAGGCGCTGAGGTCGAGGAGAAAGGCAACACCTACCACGTGTGGAGACGAGGACCGCTCCGGCCGGTGGAAGTCCAGACGCTACCCTACCCGGGCTTTCCAACCGACTTGCAGGCCGCTCTCGCCACCACCCTCACCCTGGCCGAGGGCACCAGCATCGTCCACGAGCGGGTGTACGACAATCGCTTGCAATATGTCGGCCAATTGCTCAAAATGGGGGCGTCGATCAAGGCTCACGGCCAGACCGCCACAGTCAACGGCCCATCCAAGCTCAAGGCGTCGGCGGTGCGAGCCCTCGACATCAGATCGGGAGCGGCCCTGATCCTGGCCGCCCTGGTGGCCGACGGAACGACAGAGATCTCCGACATCTACCACATCGACCGTGGCTACGAGCGCCTCGAAGACAAATTGGGCCGTCTGGGGGCAGACATACAGCGGCTCTCTACCGAGCAGAGAGCCGCATAGCCGGATAGTAGGTAATAGCAAATGGGATTGGAATCGTTATTCCCGGTCAACATCACTCGGCGCGTCGGCATAGACCTCGG
>JAMCWG010000090.1 GCA_023475235.1 Chloroflexota bacterium | reverse complement strand
GGCTTATTGATATTCATAGCGAAGCCGTAGGCGCCAAGAGGGCCGAAGTTGGTGAAGTAGCGGTAAGATATTAGCTTCGGGTTCTCCTTGATGACCGGCTGCTCATCTTCCTTGGTAACAGTTGGCAACGCATCGACCTTGCCCGTGCGGAAGGCCGCCAACTGGGTGGAGACGTCGGGGATGATGAGCTGCTTGTAAGTGTCGATGTAAGGCAACTTATCCCCTTTGCCCGGCCCAGCCGGATTCGTCCCCCAGTAGTCCGGATTCTTAGTGAAGGTCAACGAGGTGCCCTTGGTGTAGTCGGTCAGCATAAATGGCCCGGTGCCGACCGTATTGTGCCAGTCCCCGACGTCGCCGTATTTCGCGACCACCTCCGGCGGATAGAGCGCGTTGAAGCCACCGCCCTGGATGATCCAGAAGAACGAGATCATGTAGTCGATTGGCGTGTTGATGGTAACTTCCCAGGGGCCAGTCTTTTCGACGGTGGTGGCCTTCGCATCGGCCGGCGCCGCAACGTTCATCCACGACTTAGGCGCGGCTAGCAGGCGCTTCAGGCTGGAGACGATGTCATCGGCCGTCACCTCGCGTCCGTTCATCAACTGTCCGGCAGGGGTGTTAGTCTTCTGCCAGTGCACGCCCTGGCGGATCTCGAGAACCCAGACGCCGACCGACGGCATCTTCCCGCTCTCGGCGAGCTGGGGCTTTAGCTCGTGCTTGCCGGTCTTGGAGTCAGCCAGCTCCCAGTAAATCAGGGCCTCGAGGGCGGGCGACTCGGCCGGCGGCGCACTGTTGAGGGCGAAGATCGGGTCCCAGCTATTCGTATCCTCGAACTGCACCCGGGTGAGAGTGCCGCCCCGCTTGATGCTGGCGGCAGCCGTGGGGGTGGGTGCCGCCGGCGCAGAGGTAGCCGCGGCTGGTGCCTTGGGCGCTGCCGGGGCCGCGGTAGCCGCTGGTGCAGTCGTGGCGGCCGGCTTAGCCGGCGCCGCGGTGGGCGCTGCCGGGGCGCAGGCCCCGATCAGCGTTATCAGAAGGGTGAGCGTGATTGCCAGGTATACACTTGCTCGCACTGTCACTGGTTACTCCTCTCGTCATTCGTTGGCCAGATTTCGCCTAGGGCACGTCGACCCAATGTAACAGTACAACTATGGTTCACAGTCGGGCAGCCATCGTATTACTTGCGTGCTATCGCGTCCAGTTCACCTCCTTCCGCGATGACTAAGGACGAGGCTTACCTAATGCAAGGGGTCAGCCCCACAAGCTGCGAAGCCGACCGCCCGGTCATCGACCCTAGCAGTCCAATGCCGCCACTTGGACGCCTCAGCGCCCTGAGCGTGGCCTTGCTAGCGCGACATGTTCGGGGTTCATGCCAATACTAGTTTCCGTATCATCGGTTGTCAAGTGAGATCGCGTCCTCCATCGGCACGCTCCGACGTCAGCTATGGCGTCCTGGCCGGCAATGCTCGCCCTCCAGGAGTCACAGCGCCGCCTCGACGGTGACCGAGCCGCCGTTGCCGCCGTTGCCGCAGATGCCCGCCAGGCCCCATCGCAGGCCGCGCTCACGAAGCGCGTAGAGCAGATTGAGGACGATGCGGGCGCCGGAGTTGCCCGTGGGATGGCCCAGGGAGATCGCTCCGCCATAGATGTTGACCTTGCTGCGGGGTATCTCCAGCCCGCGCATCACGGCGATCACCTGCGCCGCAAACGCCTCGTTGATCTCGACCAGGTCCATCTCGTCCACCCGCATGCCCAGCCGCTGCAGGGCCAGGCGGCTCGAGTAGACGGGCGAAAGGCCGAAGCGCTCGGGCTCGGTGGCGGCGAAGGCGTACGAGCGGATGTAGCCGAGCGGGCGCAGCCCCAGCTCGCCGGCCTTCGCCTTCGAAGCGAGGACCATAGCCGTCGCCCCATCGGTGATGCCGGAGGCATTGCCGGCGGTGATCGTGCCGTCCTCGTGGAAAGCCGGGGGCAGCGCGGCAAGCTTCTCCAGCGTCGTGTCGGGGCGGACGTGCTCGTCGTCCTGGAAGAGGACGGCCTGCCCCCTCTGCCTGACTTCCACCGGCGCGAGGAACTTGGCGAAGAAGCCGCTGGTCTTCCCGGCCACGGCTCCCTGCTGGCTGCCCAGGGCGTATTCGTCCTGCTCACGGCGGGATATACCCAGCTCTTTGGCCAGGTCGTCAGTCAGCTCGCCCATGTGCTTCTGGGCCAGGGCGCAGATGTAGCCATCCTTGTACATCGCATCCAGCAGCCGAGCGTCGCCAAGCCGGCTGCCCCAGCGGGTGTCCACGCTCAAGAACGGGACGCTGCTCATGTGCTCGACGCCGCCGGTCATCACAATATCGGCGTCGCCGAGCATAATCCGCTGGTAGCCGAGCACCAGGGCCTGCATCCCGGAGACGCAGGCCTGCTGGACGCCGAAGGCGGGGGCGCTGGCGGGAATGCCGGCGCGCACCGAGATCTGGCGGGCGACGTTCGGCCCGCATCCGGCCTGGCGCGCGTGACCGAAGATGACCTCCTCGACCTGCTCCGGCGCCACGCCGGCCTTCGCCAGCGCCGCCCGTGTAGCGACCACGCCGATATCGGCGGCGGTCAGGTCCTTGAGGGCACCGCCGAAGCGACCGATAGGGGTACGGGCTCCATCGACGATCACCACTTCTTTACTCATCGTGCG
This sequence comes from Chloroflexota bacterium, assembly GCA_023475235.1. Lineage (GTDB taxonomy): Bacteria > Chloroflexota > UBA6077 > FW602-bin22 > JAMCWG01 > JAMCWG01. Next base: position 7,328 of record JAMCWG010000090.1, on the reverse strand, counting down.
ATGCTCCCAAGCCATGCCTGCATCCTACTTGTCGTAGCGGTAAAACCCGCGCCCGCTCTTGCGGCCGTACAGTCCTGCCCGCACCATCTTGCGCAGCAGCGGGTGTGGCCGGTACTTGGGATTCCCCATCTCCCGCATCATGCTCTCGGAGTTAGTCACGTGCAGGTCGATGCCGACGAGGTCGATCAGCTCGAAAGGGCCCATCGGAAAGCCAGCCCCCAGCTTCATCGCCGTGTCGATATCCTCGAAGGAGGCCACCCCCTCGGCGAAGCAGTCGACGGCCTCGTTGCGCATCGCCACCAGAATGCGGCTGACGACACCCCCCGGCGCCTCCTTGACGACGATGGGCGTCTTGCCGAGGGTCTGGCAGAAGGCGCGGCACGTCTCGACGGTCTCGGGCGAGGTGAGCTGGCCCGGCACCACCTCGACGAGCTTCATAATCGGGGCCGGATTGAAGAAGTGGAGGCCGAGGGTCCGGTCGGGCCGGGCAGTCGCGGCGCCGATCTCGGTGGGCGAGAGGATGGAGGTATTGGTGGCGATGATGGTATGCTCCGGCGCCATCCGGTCGAGGTCGGCGAACAGCTCGCGCTTCGCCTGCGTATCCTCCGTGATCGCCTCGATGATGAGATCGGCGTGGGCCACGTCCTCCAGTCTGGTGGTGCGGGTGATGCGGGCGAAGACCTGCTCCACCTCTTCGGCCGTCATCTTGCCCCTGGACACGAGCTGCTGCAGGTTCTGGCGAGACCGGGCGAACCCGCGATCGAGCAGCTCTTCGGTGAGATCGCGAACCCTGACCGGGTAGCCGTACTGGGCACAGACCTGGGTGATGCCCATCCCCATCAGTCCGGCGCCCACCACGCTGACGTTGCGTATGTCCACGGCAGTCGCCTCCTTCCATTTGTCGCCGGATTTGCCGCCTGCAGGGCACGCCGGGAGCCGTCCCCGGCGTCCGCCGGCACAGCGGGCCCCCTCAGTGGTAATCCGAGCCGCCGGCAGGCATCTCGAGCACGAAATGCGTCCCGGCATAGTATAGTCCAGAGAGGCACCGGAGGCTATCTCTGCCGCCGGCATCGCAGGGTCCTTTCATTGCCCTACGTCACTGTCCTAGAGTGCTTTGGGTCCGACAACCACAGAGGCACCGAGACACAGAGTCCCCTAGTTTTCGTGCTCCCTGTGCCTCTGTGTCTCGGTGGTGAGACTTATTCGCTATCGACCCGCTATTACTTGGGACAATGAAAGGACCCTACCGCCATCGTGCCGCGCGCGCGAAATCGCTTCGATGTGGTAGTATCTACTTGTCGTGGAGGGAAAGATGGCACGTGAGTATGAGATCAACCAACTGGCGAAGGAAGAGTCCTGGCGGATGTTCCGGATCATGGGGGAGCTGGTCGAAGGGTTCGACGAGCTATCCGACATAGACCCGGCGGTGAGCATCTACGGCTCGGCGCGCGCCCACCCAGGCGACCGGCTATACACGCAAACGGAGGAGATCGCCCGGCGGCTGGGGGAGCTGGGCTACTCCATCATCACCGGCGGCGGGCCGGGCATCATGGAGGCGGCTAACAAGGGTGCTCTGGAGGCGGGCGTCACATCGGTCGGGCTCAACATCCAGTTGCCCGAGGAGCAGCTCTGCAACGCCTACACCACCAAGTCGATCACCTTCGATCACTTCTTCGTCCGCAAGATAATGCTGGTGAAGTATGCCAGCGCGTTCATCATAATGCCGGGCGGGCTGGGGACCCTCGACGAGCTGACCGAGGTGTTGACGCTGATACAGACGCGTAAGATAAAGCCGTTCCCGGTCGTGCTGTTCGACAGTGAGTACTGGAAGGGCTTTCTGGACTGGCTCCACAAGCCGGTGGCCGAGGTCGGTTTCATCTCGCCCGAGGACTTCAACCTGCTGGTGGTGCACGACGACCCGGCGAAGGTGGCACAGACCGTTCAGGACTGGTACAGCAAGCAGGAGGTCACCGGACCCAAGGCACTAGCGAGATGACCGGTGCTTTTCCCTACAAAGGGCTACTTTCATCAGCCCAAGGATTTGCCGTGCGCTGTCACGTCACTTCCATAAGAGACTACGCCAACCGGATCACCATTCGTTAGAGCACAACCGGCTCACATCGCGCGAGGTCGAGCCCTATCGAGACTCTATCTTGTCTGCCGCCCAGTCCAGTGCTTTGAGGAAGCTATGTAGGCACGCATCATCTACGAGAACGGATAAAGGAAAACTAGGATAGCGCCCAATGCTGTCTTCAGGAAGCTTGATGCCCGGAATACCATTAAGCAAGTCCAACAACTCCCGGCGATTCTCCTCTGCATCAAATGGCGGACGACCCGACATATCGCGAAAGGGCATCTGTATGTAGCTGCTCGTATAACCCGTCCTGACGCCAGTTAAGTAGTGACTGCTGTTCTTCAAGTCCAGCAGAGCGTAGAATGAGCCTTCTCTTAGACCCCTCCCCCACCATACTCTGAGACCTCGATTCTTTGCCCATTCAAGGATGCGCTTCGCAACCTCAGCCTCTTTGTTATCGCCCCTTGCTTCAAGAACGCCAAGAAATGATCTCTCATCCCATTGCCTAACCGCGGTCGTAGGTGGCCTATCGGTACGGCCAAAGACCCTCGGTACCAGTGTCTTGAGATTCGAGCCAACGTACTGCTTCAACTCCAGAGCCAGCACCTCCGTCTGGCTCATCTGTCGGTTCATGAACTCTACAATGCGCTGGAGTTCGGCCGGGATCTCGTCTGCAACGAATACTAACCTGACTTTTGCAGCTTTGAGGTTGGTCCTCGTTGTTTCCCAGAACAATTCCGGATCAGACGCTGGACCCAGAAACTCCTCGAGGACAGTTTCCGGGTCCAAGCCCTGATCACGACAGTTCGCTTCGAATCGCGTGCGCATATCTTCAACCGGCCAATACACGACTGCATTGGCTGCGTAGTCGAGCATTTGTCCTACCACTTCCCGACGAATACGCGTATCCACACTGCGTTTTACTTCGACGATGGTCGGCACCGCATCCTGGTCAATGAACAGGTGGTCGACCGACCACCGCCCGGAGCCATTCTCTTCGGACGGCATAGGCAGTTCACGGCCAATCAACAGCCACCGCTTCGACGGCACGTCATCCAACTCGTCGCCGGACAAAAGGTCTGGGTGCTTCGCGAGTAATTCCTGGAGCGATCGTTCTGAACCATAGGGCTGCTCCACCATTCGTACAAGCTCGCCCCTGGTCTGTATCAAGTAGACGCCGTGTGTCATCATGACCCTCCGCGCTGAACTGGCCCGTCCGTATTCGGCCGAGTTATATTCACTCAGCCAGTTGAGCAAGACATTCTTGGGCAGCGGAAGCGATTCATTCGGTTCCCCCCGAACTTGCCAGGCTGAGCCCGCGTCAGTCGATCTTCCCTGCTACCGTAACCTTATCGAACGCGGGCTTGAGCGCGGCATACAGCGACCGGTAGATAGGGTAGTAGGTCTCGTAGGCCGCAACGCCGGCCGGGTCCGGCTCGGTCCGCTCGGCCACCTGCAGCGTCGCGTCGCACGCCTCCTCCACGCTCACGTACGCCCCCGTGCCCACTGAGGCCAGGAGGGCCGCGCCGTAGGCCGGCCCCTCACCCACATTCAGCGTCACGCCGGGCAGCCCGAAGACGTCCGCCTGTATCTGCCGCCACAGCGCGCTGCGCGCCCCGCCACCGGAGTACCGCACCTCACCCAGCGGCACGCCCATCTCCTTCAGTATCTCCAGGCTGTCCCGCAGGCTGTAGGCGACCCCCTCCATAATGGCGCGCACCACGCTGGCCCGCGTGTGCCGGCCGGTTAGCCCGAAGAGCACGCCGCGGGCATTGGAGTCCAGGTGGGGCGTCCGCTCGCCCATCAGATAGGGCAGGAAGATGAGCCCCTCCGCGCCGGCCGGTGCCCGCTCCGCCTCCTGCGCCAGGTAGACGTACGGGTCGACGCCGGTCAGCTCCCCCAGTGCACGCTCGGCCTGGCCGAACTCGTCCCGGAACCACCGCAGCGACAGGCCGGCCCCTAGAGTGACGCCCATCACATGCCACTTGCCCGGCACGGCGTGGCAGAAGGTGTGGACGCGGCCCTGGGGGTCGAGCCAGGGCCTTTCGGTGAAGGCAAAGACCACGCCCGAGGTGCCGATGGTGGAGGAGACGAGGCCGGGCCGGACGATGCTGTTGCCGACGCCGCCCGCCGCCTGGTCGCCCCCGCCGCCGACGATCGGCGTGCCCGGCTTGAGCCCGGTCGCCGCGGCAGCTTCCCTGGAGACAGCCGCGCTCACGACGGTCGATTCGTAGATGGGGGGCAACAGGTCGGGGTCGACGTCCAGCAACTGGAGCATCTCCACCGACCACTGCCGCTGGCCGACGTCGAAGAGGAGCGTCCCGGAGGCGTCGGAGACCTCGCCGGCGAAGGTGCCGCTGAGCTTGTACCGGATGTAGTCCTTGGGCAGGAGCATCTTGCGGGCCCGCTCGTACAGGGCCGGCTCGTGCTGGCGGACCCACAGCACCTTCGGCGCTGTGAAGCCCGTCAGCGCCGGATTGCAGGTGAGCTCGATCAGCCGCCGGCGCCCGACGCGCTCGGTGATCCGGTTGCACTGCTCCTGTGTCCGCTGGTCGCACCAGAGGATGGCCGGCCTGAGCACCTCGCCGTCCGCGTCCAGCAGGACGAGCCCGTGCATCTGCCCGGTGAGGCCGACGCCGCGCACCTCGTCGCCGGCAATACCGGCCGCGGCGATGGCGCCCCGGATGGCCTGCACGGTGGCCCGCCACCAGTCGCCGGGGGGCGTCGGCAACAGCATCGTCCGGGGGGTGTACAGCGGGTACTCATCGGTGGCCGCACCGGCCAGCCGCCCCGTCTCGTCGATAACAATGGCACGAGCGCCGGTGGTACCAATGTCGATGCCCATCGTGAAATACGGCATGTGCCACGCCTCCACACGGTGAAAAGAAGGGAGCCAGCCTTATTGCTTCGTCGCCAGCTCGTAGATTCGGGTCGCCAGGTCTATTATCTCCTCGCGGCCGGTCAGCGCGTCCCGCCAGCGGGACGGTATGGCGTCGTAACCGTAAGCGGCCCCAGCCAGCGCGCCGCACACCGCGCCGGCGGTGTCGGTGTCCTCGCCCAGGTTGACCACGGTGACCAGGGCGTCCTCGAAGCCATCGGTCGTGTAGTAAGACCAGAACGCCGCCTGCAGGCAGTCCACCGCGTAGCCGGAGGCGCGGACGCTTCCGATAGCAAGCTCCGGCATCCGTTCCAGGGCCTCGCCGACGGCTTGATTATCGACGCGTGGCAGCAGCCAGGGCAGAAGCTCGTCCTTCGGCGTGTCACGCACCAGCGCGGCGATAGCCAGGTTGAGGGCCGCGCAGGACCAGGCGGCTGCGTCGTGCCAGTGGGTCAGCCGGCAACTGATGAGGCTGTCCTGTACCAGCGCTGCCTCATTCCGGGCGTCGAGCAGGCCGATGGGCGGGGAGCGCATCAGCCCGCCGTTGCTGGCGCTCTTGCCTCCCAGCTCCTCGTGGGTGCGGCGGCTGGCTTCCTCCCAGGGCATGCCATCCCGCACCTTGGTCAGCGCCGTGCGCGTGGTTATGCCGACGTCCTTTGGCTCCGTTGCCAGCCATTGGACGAACCGCCGCACGACGTCCTCGGGATCGAAGCGGCCGCGCTCCACGATGCTGCGGGCCAGGACCAGCGTCATCTCGGTGTCGTCGGTGTACTCGCCAGGCTCCAGCCGCAGCCAGCCGCCGCCCAGCATCTCCGTCACCCGGCCGTACAGTTGCCGGATGCGCTCGCGGCCCATAAGCTCGAGGGGCGCACCCAGGGCGTCGCCTACGGCCAGCCCCACCAGACATCCTGTGACGAGTTCGACATCCATCCCGACGTTCCAGACCTGCTACGAAGGCTCCTCGGTCTCGCCGGTAGCAGGACAGCCTCCCATCTCCAGAAGAGCGTCTGCAGCCGCATACGGGTCGATGCGCCGCTCGGCCACCTGCTGCACGAGATACTCCAGCCGCTCCCGGTCTGTCCGCTGCACGAGCAGCGTGTACAGCCTGCGCTGCGCCGCGCCTAGCAGGCGTTGCCGCGCATTCCGGTGCTGCCGCTCCTCCCAGCCGCCGCTCTCCTGGAGCCATTGCCGGTGATTCCCAATTGCCTCGGCGACCTCGTCTACGCCCGTTCCCTGCGTGGCCACAGTCGGCAGCACCGGCGGTATCCAGCCGGCCCCTGGCGCACCGAGCTGCAGCGTCATATTCATCTCCGCGATGGTCCGCTCGGCGTTCTCCCAGTCGGCCTTGTTGACGACCAGAATGTCAGCAATCTCCAATATGCCTGCTTTGGCGGCCTGGATATCGTCGCCCATCCCCGGCACAACCACCACCACTATTGTATGGGCAGCCCGGGCCACGTCCACCTCGGCCTGCCCCGTGCCCACCGTCTCCACCAGGATGACCTGGTATCCGGCGGCATCCAGCACCGCCACGGCGTCGACCGTGGTCTCGGCCAGCCCGCCCAGGCTGCCGCGGTTGGCCATGCTGCGGATGAACACCCCCGGGTCGCAGGAAAGCTCCTGCATTCGCACGCGGTCGCCCAGCAGAGCGCCGCCCGTAAACGGGCTGCTGGGGTCAACGGCGACGATGCCCACGCTGAGACCGCGCGCCCTGAGCCAGGCAGCCAGGCGGCAGACCAGCGTGCTCTTGCCCGAGCCGGGGGCGCCGGTCACGCCGACGACGTGGGCGCGGCCGGTGTGGGGATAGAGCGCCACCAGGGCCCGGCGAGCCTCCTCTCCGCCTCGTTCCACCGCGCTGATAGCCCGGGCCACCGCCAGCCGGTCGTTCGCGAGAATGGAATCCAGATCGAAGGACATCTAGCCGGAAACCTGTGCCTTCACGAACTCTACTATCTCCTGGGTGGAGGTGCCGGGGCCGAACACCCGGGCTACGCCTATCTCGGTGAGCGCGGCAATGTCGTCTGGAGGTATGATGCCGCCGACAAACACAGGCAGGTTAGCGTGGCCGTCCTGACGCAGCAGCTCCATAATCCGCGGCACCAAGGCCATATGTGCACCTGAAAGGATGCTGATCCCCACCGCATCGACGTCTTCCTGAATAGCCGCCTCTACAATCATCTCTGGGGTCTGCCGGAGGCCGGTATAGATGACCTCCATGCCGGCGTCCCGAAGGGCACGCGCCACCACTTTGGCACCGCGCTCGTGCCCGTCCAGCCCGGGCTTGGCAATGAGCACCCGTATCGGAGCGTCTCGCGTGTCAGCCACCACCCTCTACCTCCATTCTAGTACCGTAATACTCATCTAGAACTCGATGCC
>JAMCWG010000053.1 GCA_023475235.1 Chloroflexota bacterium | reverse complement strand
CTCTGGCGACCTCTCCGCGCGCGGAGAGGGGGTTTGGGGGTGAGGTGAAGGCCACCCTGCCTCCGCGGCCGCCGCGGCTCTGCCCGGGGTGCCCCCACGTCGGGTTCTACTTCGTCCTTCGCCGCCTGGCCTTCGACGGCCGGCCGCCGGCGATGGCCGGCGGCAAGCGTCGCTGGCCCCTGCGTATCCCACCGCTCAGGGTGGTGGCCGCGGGCGACATCGGCTGCTACTCGCTCGGAGTCTATCCGCCGCTGCTGGCCCTGGATACCACTACTTGTATGGGGGCGTCCATCGGCACGGCCTTGGGCCTGGAGAAGGCCGGCCTGGCCGAGAAGGTGGTGGCCATCATCGGCGATTCCACCTTTATGCACTCCGGCGTCACGCCCCTCATCGACGTCGTCTACAACCAGGGCCGCACCACCCTCATCATCCTCGACAACGGCACCACGGCCATGACCGGCCACCAGGGCCATCCGGCCACCGGCCGCTCAAGCCGCGGCCAGCCGCTCACTCAGGTGAAGCTGGAGGGCCTGGTCCGCGGCATCGGCGTGGAGGATGTAGTGGTAGTCAATGCCTTCGACCTGGAGGCCATCGCCGGCCACCTCCAGCGGATGGTAGCCAGCGAGGCGCCTTCCGTGCTCATCGTGCGGGGGCCGTGCGTGCTGAACGAGCGAGTGGCCAGGGAGGCGCTCTGGGTGGAGGAGGACGCCTGCACCGGATGCCGCCTCTGCCTGCAACTGGGATGCCCGGCCATCTCGCTGGCCGGCAGGAAGGTCGTCGTCGATTCCACCCTCTGCGTGGGCGAGGCCTGTATGCTCTGCCGGCAGTTGTGCCCGGAGAACGCCATCCGGCTGCCGCAGGAGGCCCGCGTTGGCAGATAAAGCCAAGATCGACGTGTTGATGGCCGGCGTGGGGGGACAGGGCATCATCCTGGCCAGCGATATCCTGGCTGAGGTGGCCATTGCCGCCGGCTACGACACCAAGAAGTCGGACGTGCATGGCATGGCCCAGCGCGGCGGCAGCGTGGTCAGCCACGTTCGGCTGGGAGAGCGGGTGCACTCGCCGCTGGCGGCGCGGGGCGCTGTCGATTACCTGCTGGCCTTCGAGAAGCTGGAGGCGGCCCGCTTCGCCGAGCACCTGCGGCCGGGCGGCACGGCCGTCGTGAACGACCTGGCCATACCGCCGATGGCGGTGAGCAGCGGCGCGCAGGCCTATCCCAGCGACGAAGTCCTGCTGGAGCTGCTGCAGCGCGATGGCCGAAAAGTGTGCCTGGTCCCCGGCCAGGCCATCGCGATGGATCTGGGCAACCCGCGCGTGCTGAACCTGGTGATGCTGGGGTACCTGTCGACGTTCCTGCCGTTTGGGCCGGACCTGTGGGACGCCGCCATCGCCGCCCATGTGCCGGCCCGCTTCCTGGAGCTGAACCGGCAGGCCTTCGCCTGCGGCCGGGCGGCTGTTCGATAACGGTAGGGGCGAGGCAACGAGGACCGCGTAGGGGCGAGGCATGCCTCGCCCCTACCGACGAAAAACACGGTGGAGGTGAAGAGAATGATCTGGGATACCGTACATGAGACGATGCCGCGGCCCGAGCTGGAGAAGCTGCAACTGGAGCGGCTCCAGGCCAAGGTACGACAGGTCTATCAAAAGGTACCCTTCTACAGGCAGGCCCTTCAGGAGAAGAACCTGGGGCCGGAGAGCATCCGGTCGCTGGCCGACCTGGCCAGGATACCCTTTACCTCCAAGCAAGACTTTCGCGACAACTACCCCTTCGGCCTGCTGGCCGTGCCGCGGGAGGAGGTGGTGCGCATCCACGCTTCCAGCGGCACCACCGGCAAGCCGGTGGTGGTCGGCTACACCCGCACGGATGTGGAGATATGGGCCGAAGTGATGGCCCGCACCCTGGCGATGGGCGGCGTTACCCACGACGACGTGATTCAGAACTGCTACGGCTACGGTCTCTTCACCGGCGGCCTGGGCATCCACTACGGTGCCGAGCGCCTGGGGGCCACCGTCATCCCGGCTTCGGTGGGCAACACCAAGCGCCAACTGATGCTGATGGCCGACCTGAACACGACTGTCCTTACCTGCACGCCGTCTTATTCCCTCATCATCGCCGAGAACGCCGCGGAGATGGGGATCGACCTGCGAGACACCAGCCTGCGGGTGGGCTTCTTCGGGGCCGAGCCGTGGACCTACGCTATGCGTGAGGAGATCGAGCAGAAGCTGGGCATCCTGGCCCTGGATATCTACGGCCTGACCGAGATAATCGGGCCGGGCGTAGCCCAGGAGTGCCCGCACAAGCAGGGCATGCACATATTCGAGGACCACTTCTTGGCGGAGGTCATCGACCCCCAGACGGGCGAGCCGCTCCCCTACGGCGAGGAAGGCGAGCTGGTGTTCACTACGCTCACCAAAGAGGCCCTTCCCGTGCTGCGCTTCCGCACGCGGGACATCACCTCGCTCAACCCGGATCCATGTCCCTGCGGTCGTACCACCGTGCGCATGCAGAAGGTGCGCGGCCGCACCGACGATATGCTGATCATCCGCGGCGTCAATGTGTTCCCGTCGCAGATCGAGACGGTGCTCCTTCAGGTGGAGGGCGTCGAGCCGCAATATCTCATCATCGTGGACCGCCAGCACCACCTGGATGACCTGGAGATATGGCTGGAGGTATCGCCCGAGGTGTTCTCGGACGAGATGCGGGGGCTGGAGCGGCTGGAGCAGCAGGTGCGCCGTGAGCTGGAGAGCGTGCTGGGGATTTCGGCGCGGGTGAAGCTGGTGGAGCCGCGCTCCATCGAGCGCACCGAGGGCAAGGCCAAGCGGGTCATCGACCGCCGGCTGATGTAGGAGGGCTGAAATGCGCATGAAGCAAGTCTCTGTGTTTATCGAGAATGCTCCCGGGCGTCTGGCGGAGATGCTCCGGGTATTGCAGCAGAACGATATCAATATCCGCGCCCTGTCGGTGGCGGACGGCACCGACTTCGGCATCGTGCGCCTGATCCTGTCCGATGTGGACAAGGGCATAGCCGCCCTCCGTGGGGCCGGCTTGACCGCCAGCGCCAACGACGTCCTGGCCGCCGACATCCCCGACGAGCCGGGCGGCCTGCTGGGGTCGATCGTGGAGCCGCTGGGCAAGTCCGGCATCAACCTGGAGTACTTCTACGCCTTCGTCGACCCGACCCCCGGCCGGGCCACCGTGGTGCTGAAGGTGCGCGATCTGGAGAAGGCGGAGAAAGCCCTGGGGATGTAGTGCCAGGCCTATGTCCCGGCCTCGCCCGTGGCGAGTTGCTCGCCGCACGATGCATCTGGGCGCGAGTGCCAGTATCGACCTTTGGCGCGATCTCCCCGGCGGGGAGATCGCATCCTGTTTCGCTTGTCTCTTCTACCAGCAGGAGACTGAGGCTACTCCAGCCAGCAGGCAGTGCAGTTCCACAAGCCGCGGGAATTGGTGGCGAAACCCTTTAGCTTCACGCTCATCGCGTGGGCCCAGGTCCGCTTGTATAACTCGAGAGCTGGAAGGTCCTCCAATAGGATGTTGTTCAGCTCGGTGTACAGCTTCTTCCGCTCCGCCCGGTCATACGTGCGCCGCGCCTGCTCGTGCAGCTCGTTGAACCTCGGATTGTTATAGGCAGTCAGGATATTGTCCGGCGAATTGCTAACATACTTCGCCAAATACAGGTCAGGGTCGGCTTCGGTGGGAAAGCGGGCGACGCTCGTCTTGAAGTTGCCCGACCGGAAGCGGTCCACGGCTGCTGCCCGCTCCACCGTGTCCAGCGTTAGCTCCACTCCCACTTCCTTCCATTGGGCCTGGATCATCTCGGCTAACTGACGGTCCTCCGGCCGGCTGATCACCGTCATCGTCTCCCTGAGGCCATCTGGGAACCCTGCCCGGGCGAGCATCTCCTTTGCCTTGTTGACATCGTAGCCGAAGCCCTTGGCCGTCGGATCGTACATCCACTGGCCCTCTGGCCACCATCCTTTGGGGACTTCCCCTTCGCCGAAGGCCAGGGTCTTGACGAACGCCTCCCGGTTGATTGCCCAGGAGAGCGCCTGGCGCAGCTCTTTCTTGTCGAAGGGCGCAGCCTTGGTGTTGAAGTTCAAGATGTAGTTGTAGGGATTCCCCGGCACCTTGTAGTACACCAGGCTCTTGTCGGCCTTGATCGATGCCGCGTCCTTGGGCACGACTGTCTCCAGTAGCTGGATGTTGCCGGTGCGTAGCTCGATGAGGCGAACCGAGTCGTCCACGATGCTCCGGTAGGTTATGCCGTCGAGATACGGCAGTTTCTCTCCCGCGGCATCCTTCATCCAGTAGCCATCGAAGCGCTTGGTGACCACCCGGTCGTCTTTCAACCACTCCACTAGCTGGAAGGGCCCGGTGCCTATGGCGTGGAGGGCGAACTGATCGTTACCCCACTTCTCGACGGCCGTTGGGGAGGCGATGAAGCCCGCCCGGCCGGCCAGCCCGGCGAAGGTCGGCGCGGATGGTCCCTTGAGGAGCACTTTGACGGTGTAATCGTCGACTACCTCCGCGCCGATTACGTCCGGTATCTCACCCCTTCGTTGAGACTTCGTCTTGGGGTCGAGCATCCGGTCGATGTGGAACTTCACCGCCCGGGCGTTGAAGTCGGTGCCGTCGTGGAACTTGACCCCTTTGCGTAGCTTGAAGGTAATGTCCTTGGGATCTATCTCCCATGACTCCGCCAACATCGGCTGGACATTACCTTTATCGTCCAAGTCCACCAGCAGGTCGAATACCAGGCGATAGGCTTCTTCGTCAGTTTGATTCGCGGTGAGCTGAGGATCCATAGTGGTGAGGTGGTTGGGAAGCCCGGCAATCAGAGTACCGCCGCGCTTGGGCCTGATCGCGGGCTGGGTAGGGGTAGCGACGGCCTCCGGTGCCTTTGGCGCGGTGGCTGGAGTGGCAGGGGCGAGGGGTATGGTAGGAGTCGCGATTGGTGCTGTCGAAACACAAGCTGTAGCTAGGCTGACAACGACAGCCAATAGGAAGGGTCTGTGAACCAGCGAGTGCATCTGTCTCCCTCTCGACTAGGTCTACGGCTATCTGGCGGGCAATTCAGCTAGTTTCCGTATCATGGCCCGGCACTGCTGATGATGGACAGCAGTCCTCTTGTGATCCAACAGTCACAGCCACGGGCGGACCGGAAATGCGGGTAGATAGTTTCTGCCATGTCTTCATTTCTAGGAAGCTACCCGGCACGTTAGCTTCCATCTCCAGGAACATCTTGAATGGAACAACGAAAGATAGAATATCCGGTTCCATCCTCCATCTCTGGCTAACGTCGGTCATGCCGACGACCGCTCGGGGACGCTCCTGTTGGGCTTCGTAGTAAGGGAGAAGACAAAGAGTCTGGCAGCCCGAGCCGAAGGGAATGATCACGTTATCGGTGCCATGCCGGTAGTAGTTGGCCAGCGCCACCAGCGCCGCCAATTGGTCAGGGTTGCAGTATAAGCACACCAGTTGCGGCATCTCCTTCTCGAGGTCAACCATCTCCAGTGGCTTAAAGACCACATAAGTGTACGGAATATCCGTCACAGGAAGCTGGTCGAAGACCTCCTTCGCCAGCTCCGGCGTCCTCTTGAAGTGCTCCCCCTCTCGGAATCCCTCTCCCCGGCCGGTAGACAACAGGTACTCGATGCCGCCCGGAAAGTCGATGTAACGATTCCCGAAGCCCAGAGCGGTCCCGCCACCGGTGCAGCCGAAGGTCTGTCGGTCGAAGACGGCCACCTGGCCCCGGTCGGCGGCCGCGTTGAGCATCGCAACGGCGCATCCCCAGGCGCCTTCCTTGAACTGTAACGCCTCCTCCGGTTTCTCGTCTGTGAAGACGATAGCCACCGGGTGGAAACGCAACTTGAGCTCGCGTGCGATTCGGCTTTCCATGGGCAATACTCCTCGTGAGGCTTGAGCGTGAGGACCGGACAAGAGCCCATCGAGCTAGGAGCGGGCCCCGTGAAGAAAGGAGGCGCTTCCTGTTGTTCTAGAGTACATTGCGGGTCGTGCGATGAAATCCTTCAACTTCCCCCTAGCCTCCTCAGCATCAGTCACCGGGCAGCACGCGCTGCCGTCAGCGAGCGGATTCTAACATATGGCCCGGCGTCGAGCAATTCACGTGCAAAAGCAAAGTGATGAATCCTCGCCGTGGCGCCATCGTCTCCTGGCTGGCGGCGTCTCACCCGGCGTACCTTCAAGCATGCTCTTGTCGCGGCGGCTTCTGCAGCACCAGGGTCGCCAGCCCCGCGACGGCCAGGCCGCCCAGGCCCAGCAGAAGGCCCGACGCCAGGGTGCCGCTGGCGTCGCTGACCAGCCCGCCGGCGCTGGGTCCGATAATGCATCCCAGCGCGAAGCTGAAGGTGAGCAGCCCGAAGGCGGCCCCCGTTATCCGCCGCGGGAAATAGTCGCCGGCCGCTGCGGACATAACGGTCGGAATGCCGATCTGCCCGAATCCCACCGCGGCCGCTCCGGCGAACACAGCGATGGGACTGCCACTGAGGAAGGCGAAGTACCCGATGGCCTGGAGGATGATGGCCAGGGCCAGGACCCACTTCTTCGCCAGCCGGTCGGCCAGTGACCCCCAGGTCGGAGCGCCGAACATCGTGAATACGCCCCAGAGGGCGAAGGCGCCCGAAGCCGTCGCCGCATCCCAGGCGCGCTCGCGCAGGTAAGCCACGGCGAAGGTCATAAAGATGGTATATCCGGCGCCCCATACCGAGTAAATGATGATTAAGGTCCACGCGGCGCGCTGGCCGAGGACGCCCCACATGGTGGGCGGTGGGCCGGCCGTTATCGCGTCGCCTCGCTGCTGTGATGACGTCGTGCGCCTCGGAGCTGCGGGCCGGGGCGGCGCTTCTCTCAACAGGAACCAGCACGCCGCCAGCAGGGCGAAGACCAGCGCGCTCGTCGACCACCAGGCCCATCGCCAGCCACTGGCGGCCATCACCGCTGGTATCCACAGGCCGAGGGCGAAGGTGGCGAAGCCGTTGCCCATTATTGCCGCACCGAGGGCCATCCCCCGGCTGGTGTCGGGGAACCAGCGCGATAGCAGGGGTACCTGTCCCACGCTCAGCGCCGGTGCCCCTGCCCCGCAGAGCAGGTTGAACAGAAGCCCCAACACGAATGAGGACGTGTTGCCCATCGCCAGCAAGCCGGCCCCGATGACGGTCACGCCGGCCAGCATCACCCGGCGCGACCCCAGCCGGTCGGCCAGCGTCCCCCACAGTAGCGACGACAGCATATAAGCCACGAAGTAGGCGGAGGCGATGTTGCCCATCCGCTCGTTGGGGAGCTGGAGCTCGGCGGCCATAGCTGGCAGGACGTACGGGTAGGTATAGCGGCTGGCGCCGAAGGTCATCATTCCCAGGAATGGGCCGGCCACCACCCACCAGCGCCCGCCGCGTGGCCAGGCGGTCGATTCGCTCGCTGTGTGCTGCACTATGTTCCCCGTATCCTTGGACAAGCCTTGCTCGTGTTGACCTGATGTCTTGTTAATTCTAGCGCCGTGCAGGTAGTCACCGGCTGAAGCCCATTCTCGATATTGCGGCCTCAGGAGTGAACGCGCTGTTCGGCGGGTCGATAACGATAGGCCATGCCATGATCGCTGCTCGTTCACTGTCCGATGGGGCCACAAGATTGGCCCCTCGTGGCACGAGCGCAACACGACGCCCATTATACACCCAAGGATGGACGCATAAAGATCGGCTATTGCCAGCACCCGTCAATGAGCGGGCCAGCCCGGGGCGGCAGCCTGGGGCCGCCGGTCGGCACTGTTGACGAGTGGTTTCATATTGGCTACAATACGCAGCAATTCGCAGCTTTTTCCCGCGCTGCCTTTGCTCTCCGCGATATCCGGGCAGGGACCCTCTGCGCAATATCGCGCCCGGCGATGGCATTGGCGCCAGGCCGGTCAGTGGAGCGGCGGGGAAACGGCAGGCGAAGATGGCCTGCTCGTTCTGCCAGCCACGGGGCGATCATCAAGCCGTAGGCTGCTGGCATAGTACGGACAGCCGCGTCGTGGCTGTACAATACAAGGAGGTTCGTACCCATGCGCTGGACTCTATCATTGGTCCTCGTCCTGGCCCTGTTATTCGTGCCCATGGTTGTCCATGCCGAGGAACCGCCGCCCGATGAGACATTGGTCACAGATGAAACGCCGGTAGTGGCCGAGACGCCGGTAGTAGCGGATCAGATGCCCGCGGAGGAGGAGCCTGCTCCTGCCGAGGAGACGCCACCGGCGGGCGAGCCGACCCACACGAAGCAGACGCCGACAGCAACCCAGGCCACGCCCACCCCGACGAAGGAGGCGCTCGCGGCGAGCCAGCCCGACCGCCGCGCGCCGAATGGAGCGATGATCAAGTACACCAAGCAGAAATGGCAGAACGAGATCGACACGTTGGGCACGCTCACCGTCGAGAACAACTGGGACCTCGATGTTGTGGCTGCCATCGCACCATCCAACAAACCGGTGGCTATGGCCGTGTACGTCCGGGCCGGAGAATCAGCCACGTTCAAGGGCATCTGGGATGACAGTTACAGCCTCTTCGTGACCAGCGGCGAGGACTACGACAACGTCGCAGCCGGCTTTACCCGGAAAGCCAGCTACTTCCGGTCAACAGAGCCGTTGAAATTCCAGACCACCAAGATTCCGAACGGCAGAAGGTATATCCACTGGACCATCCGACTGCAGGAGGAAGGGGGCCAAGACTCGGAAATCCTGATGCCACTCGAGGCCGGGCAGTTCCCCAAGCTGAACTGACGGGCTGAGCCGGCCGATGGCTCGCCATGCAGCGAGCAAACGAGACATCAGTGCCAATAACGGTCAAGCAAGACCGATTAACACGAGGAGGTTCGTAGCTATGCGCTGGATTCTATCCTTCATCGGGACGCCAGTAACTATTACAGATTCGTCTTGTCGCCAACAGGCGCTTACCGATTCTTCAAGTGCGTGGATGGCATCTCAGTAAATATTAACGGATGGACACGCTCCCCGGCGATCAAACCCGGAACGGCTGCGAACACAGTCAAGATAGTGGCTGTGGGCCATACGCTCACGTTTTACGTGAACGGTGTGGAGCTAGGGACCTACACGGACACCTCTTTCGCCTCCGGCAAGATCAACCTGATGGCGGGCACTTGGAATCTCAACAAGGCTGATGCGGCTACTAATGAGGGTACGGAGGCGGTCTTCGACAACCTCCAGGTATGGGAGGCCAGGTAAGGCACGGACGTCACGAGGGCGAAGCATCTGCCCATAACCCCGGACGTAGCGAGGACTTTAGTCGCCGTTACACTAAGAGCGAGGCTTCGGGTACGCCTGGAGGGATTCGAACCCCCGACCCTTGGTTCCGAAGACCAATGCTCTGTTCCGCTGAGCTACAGGCGCGCGAGCTATCAACCGTATTCTAAGGGTATGCCCATCGATGGTCAAGTCCGCGATCCGACTTACAATTATTGTTACCGAAAAGGGTAAACTTGCCTCAGAACAACTGTTACCGAACAGTGGAAGCAATATGACCCGCAATAGCATTCGTGAATACGCCGCCGTGATGCGTGAGCGCTACCAAATAGCCAACAGGAAGGGTGACCGAATTCTGTACGACCACAAGCTACCATCGCAAGGCAGCCATCCGTCTGCTGCGACACCCTCGCCACAGGCCCGCCGTAGGCGGACAGGCGAGTCGCCCCTGGCGACTTCGGCAGCCACCACTACCAAGCGGGGGCGCAAGCCCACCTACGGGCTGGCAATCGCCCACGCCCTCAAACAGGTCTGGGAGGCGATGGACGGGATTTGCCCTAGAGCCTGTTATGCACTTTCCACCATGAAGGTGATGAAGCGATGGGCCATCAGGATGGCAAAGGCAATGAAGTGCAGCCCTGCCAACGTGCTAGCCAGACGCTCGTAGTCCCTGGCCAGGCGGCGGAAGCGCGCCATCCAGGCAAAACTCCGCTCAACCACCCAACGCCGGGGCAACAGCACAAAGCCACGCCTGGCCGTCGGCAGTTTGACGACTTCCA
>JAMCWG010000066.1 GCA_023475235.1 Chloroflexota bacterium | reverse complement strand
CTGGTATCAGACGGCCTCCGGACAATGGTGCTTGCTTTGAGCAGCATCGCCATTATCTCCGAAGGGCCGTCTATTTGCATCCTTTATCCTCAATTGCTAGCAATACGACAAAGTGGGTCCCCCCAAGGCCAACGCCGGCATTGATTCGAGGCTGCGAGATGTGTAACACTACACGCATCGTGTAATGACGAATAGCGAAGAACAAGAGAGGAAGCAGACGATGAATGTTGTTCTGGTCGTGTTCGACTCGTTGAGAAAAGACTGTGTTGGTTACTATGGCAACCCGCCGTGGTGGCCGGTGCAAACGCCCAACCTCGACCGCTTCGCCGCCGAGTCGCTGGCGATGACCCGCGCCTATCCGGAGTCGCTGCCGACCCTGCCGGCCAGGCGGGCCCTCTATACCGCACGGCGGGTGTATCCCTTCTGGGACGCTGATTTCCTGCTCAAGGGCGACTTCCACGGCGCGCCCGGCTGGGGCCCCATACCGGAGGCGCAGGACACGATATCCGAGGTGCTTCAGAAGGCTGGCTACCGGACCGGCCTGATTTCGGACTGCTACCATATGTTCAAGGCCTCGAAGAACTTCTCGCGCGGCTTCGACCAGTGGGTCTTCCTCCGGGGGCAGGAGATCGACCCGGCCCGAACGGGCCCGCCAATAAGCCAGGCCGAGTTGGACCACTGGCTGCCGCCGGAGCTGCAGAAGGGCGACCGCATCGGTCTGAGCCGGCTGGACTTCCTCCGGCGATGCCTGCTCAACATGCACGAACGCACCCGCGAAGAGGACTATTTCTGCCCGCGCGTTATGATCGAAGCGTCGCGCTGGCTGGAACAAAACCGCGACGCCGACAACTTCTTCCTGGTGGTGGAGTCGTTCGACCCGCACGAGCCCTGGTTCGTGCCGGAATGGTACCGGCGTCCGTACGACGGCGGCGACGGTCCGGAGCAGGTCATTTCCTTCTACGAGGAGGTCGGCCACCTTTCGCCGGCGCTGGTCAAGCGCACGCGCGCCAACTACAGCGGGCTGGTCACGATGTGCGATCGCTGGTTCGGGCATCTGTACGAGACGATGAGGGCGCTGGGGATGCTGGAGAACACGGTAGTCATCGTCACCGCCGATCACGGGCATTCCATCGGCGATGGCAACTACATGGGCAAGCGCGGCTATCCGTCCTCGCCGGAGGTCTACGATCTTCCGCTGCTCATCCGCCATCCGCAGGGCATCGGAGCAGGCCAGCGCAGCGATATGCTGGTGCAGCACATCGACATCGGAGCGTCGCTCCTGGAGATGGCCGGCGTTCCTGCACCGGGGCCGCTGGACGGCCAGCCGTTCTGGGAGCGCGCGGTCCGGGGCGGCCAGCCCATCCGGGACCATGTCACGGTGGGATGGGGCTCGGCGGTGACCGTCATCAGCGAGCGGTGGTGGCTTAACTCGAAGGTCAATGGCAAAGGGGCTTTCCTGTACGATCTGCGCTCCCCCGATGCTTTCGCGACCAACCTCGCCGGGCAATACCCAGACGTGGCGAAGGACCTGTTCCAGAAGGGCGTGGCGGACGCGGGCAGCCCCTTCCCGGACTACATATTGGAGATGGCCGAGCAGCAGGCCGATGCCCCGGGGTGCAGTGCGTTGGCGGCGCGCGAGTAGGCGACAGCGCGCCGGCCCGGAACCTCTGACGATATCGGTAGTAGCGCGGGGGCTTGTCCCCCGCCTCTGACCCGCGGGCAACGAGTCTTGTCAGGAGACCTAAGCGCCCTTTCCGGGCCGCCGCTCGCGCCCCTCGGGCTTGCTCCCGGCCAGCATCCGCAATGCCCGCATCCACGAATCGGCTTCGTGTCCGTAGGGCTCATGGGCGAAACGGTAGTCCTTCTTGCGGATGAACTCCGCCAGCTCCTCCTCCAGGCGGCGCAAGACCTCGCTCTGTGTCGCGGCAAGCGCCTGCATCGCCCGATAATCGGAGCACACCTGCGCCGCCTGCCGCAGGTGGGGCAGGCAGAGGCCGTCGCCGCCTTCCAGCCGCGAGCTGATTTCGGGAGAGGAAGCGCACTGCAGCAGGGCGCGAAGGTATCTCCCGGCGGACTGATCGCCGGCGGCGCAGGCCACGCATATCCCTTGTGGCATAAGCATAGCCGACTGGCGCGGCTTCCGGGAACTCTGGACTACCTGCAGCGAGTCCAGGAGGTGGCGGACCAGGTTCTGGCAGATGATCGCCGAGCCCAACGCGTCGCCCTCGTCGATCAAGAGCCGGGCGTGCTCGGGGCAGAAGCCGCCCGTCTGGCGAATCCTCTCGCGGGCATCCGGATCGTTGACGCCCTCCCGTAGCAGCGTCTGTACGTAGCGCTGCTCTGCCCGGCTCTCCAGCCAGCAGATCGGGCACCCCGGTTGCCCCAGCGCGTCATACAGCTCGAAGTAGGTAGTATCCCTGTCCACTGCGTCTTTCCCCAAGACATGTTTATCGTATAATGATTGGCGATGGACCATTAGTCAAGGAGGGTGACTGCTCTGGCATCCGCGAACCATAGAGACCTGGTCGGCATCACCACCACGCTGCCGGTGGAAGTGGTGTTCGCCGCCGGCCTCGTCCCCGTGGACTTAAACAATGTATTCGTCACCTCCTCCAATGCTTCGGCGATGGTGGAGATGGCGGAGCAGGCGGGCTTCCCGCGCACCACCTGCTCCTGGGTGAAGGGCATCTACGGCGCCGTTCGGGAGACCGGATTGCGCCGGGTCATCGGCGTGGTCCGCGGCGACTGCTCCAACACCGAAGCCCTTCTTTCGGTCCTCGCCGCCGAGGGGGTGGAGGTCTTTCACTTCTCGTATCCGTACCCCAAGGACTACGGACAACTGCGTGAGGAGATCGAGCGGCTGATGATGTTCCTGGGCGTGGAATGGCCGGCCGTGGAGCGGGCCAAAGCCTGCCTCGACCGGGTGCGCGCCCTGGTCCACCGTCTGGATGACTTGACCTGGCAGAGCGGCGTCTTCAGCGGGCTGGAGAACCACTACTACTGTGTGAATTGCAGCGACTTCAGGGGAGACCCGGCGGCCTTCGAGCGTGAGGTGGCCGGGCTGCTGGCCTCGCGGGGGGCGAAGGGCGAGCTCGCGCGGGCGGGTCCGGCGACGTCGCCTGCGGCGACTCGCCGAGGCGAGATGGCCGACGTGCCCGCGCCGCAATCGTCATCGTCCATCCGTCTCGGCTTCGTTGGGGTGCCGCCCATCATCGGCGACCTCTATCCCTTCCTGGAGTCGCACGGCGCAAGCGTGGTCTACAACGAGATGCAGCGGCAGTTCGCCATGCCCTCGTGCGGCGACGATCTGGTGCAGCAGTATCTCGACTACACCTATCCGTACGGCGTGGAGGCACGGCTGGCCGACATCCGCCGGGCCGTGCAGGAGCGCCGGCTCGCAGGACTGGTCCACTATGTGCAGTCCTTCTGCCATCACCAGATCGAGGATATGCTCCTGCGGCGCGGGGTACCGGTCCCGGTGCTCACCCTCGAGGGCGACCGCCCCGGCCCGCTGGATGGCCGCAGCAAGACCCGCATCGAAGCGTTCCTGGAGCGACTGTCTTGAGCGCCCCCGTCTGGCGACTGCTGAGCACGGGCTATGCCGATGGACCGACCAATATGGCCGTCGACGAGGCTGTCCTGACGCTGCGCGCCCGGGGGCAAAGCCCGCCGACCATCCGTTTTTACCGCTGGCGGCCGCCATGCCTCTCCATCGGCTACGCCCAGTCGATGCGGGAGGAGGTAGACGTGAAGCGCTGCCGGCAGCGCGGCATCGACGTCGTGCGGCGGCCCACGGGCGGCCGGGCCATCCTCCACGACCGCGAGCTCACCTACAGCCTCGTAGCGCGCGACGACGACCCGCTGGTCTCGGGCGGCATCGTGGAGTCGTACCGCAAGATCAGCGAGGGCATCGTGCGCGGGCTGAGGCTGCTGGGGGTCGATGCAGCAGCCGGCCAGCGTCGCGATGGCCTGCCGGCGAGCAAGACCGCTGCCTGCTTCGATGCGGTGTCCCACTACGAGGTGACCGTGAACGGGCGCAAGATCGTGGGCAGCGCACAGATGCGGCGGCAGGGCGTCATCCTCCAGCACGGCTCCATCCTCCTAGAGGTCGACGCCCTCGCTATGTTCGGCTTGCTGCGCCTTCCGTCGGACGCCGTGCGGGAGCAGATGGCGGTGGACTTCGAGCGGCAGGTGGCCTCGCTCGGCGAGGCCCTAGGGCGGGAAGTGTCCTTCGACGAGGCCGCGGCCGCCATGGGGGCGGGCTTCGCCGAGGCGTTCTCGGTAAGGCTGCTGCCCGGCACGTTGTCTGCCCAGGAGAAGGCCCTCGCCGCCGAACTGCGAGCCGGGAAGTATGCCACCGACGCATGGAACTTCCTGCGATGAGTCGTCCAGATGTTGCGTGCTGATGGCGGGCGCCAGATGCGGCGCCGGTCGGGTTGCCGACCCGCTTGACAACCTGGGTCCTGACGATTATGCTGAATGCCAATAATTATCTCGCCGGATACTTTGCGTTCTGCGCCGCCACGGACACGAGGAACCGAATCGACGAAGCGTGCGGGTACGGCGCCGGCGGTCCGGACGGTAGACGGCGAGATTGCCGAGACGAGGGCTCTGGCGAGCCGGTGCAAGCATAACGATATCTAATTGTGATATCTAATTGTAGGGGGAGTGTTGATCTATGATCGTTCGAGCGAAGGACGCTAAGCCCAGTAGCCGTTTCCCTGGCGTGATAGGCCGCCCGCTCATCAATGGGGACACACCATCAGCGGCCGTGACTATGACCGAGCTGACCCTGGAGCCCGGCGCCTATCTCCCTCCCCATACCCACAACGCGGAAGAGGCTTTCTGGGTCTTCGAGGGGTCCGGCATGGCCATCGTTGGAAGTGAGGAGCATCCGGTGGAGGCCGGCACGGCCATTCTGGCCTCGACCGGTGTTCCGCACGGCTTCCGCAACAACACCGACAAGCCGTTCAAGATCACCTGCTTCTACCCGGTGATCTTCCCCAAATCGGTCTTCCCCGAAGGGAAGAAATAGAACGGGAGAAGAAGCAGGGCTGTTTCGCAAAGGCTGATTTCAAGTTGGTCGATCTGTTATCAAGTTGATGGCACGCTCAAGCTGCCCACAGGAAGGCAGCTTGAGCCCTATCCTGGACCCCGGACATCTCCTCGGCGATGCGAAACTTGCGGGAGAACAGGAGCAGAATAGCTGGGAAGGTTGGTATCCTATGTTTCGGTTCATTCTTGGTGCGATGCTGGTCGTCGTGTTGGTGGCGGGCTGCGCGGTGCCCGCTTCGACAAGTACCTCTACCGCACCATCGGTCTCGAAGCCGTCAGCGACCGCCGCGCCGGCGGCTCCTGCGTCCGCTGGGCCCACCTCTGCAGCGACGGCTAAGCCTGCAGCATCTACCGGAAACCCTCGCCCAGGCGAGTCGCCTCCGGCGACCGCCGTCAAGATCAAGCGCGGCGGCGTGTTGCGGGTCGCCACCCGGGCCGACTGGCCGACCCTCGATCCGCATATGACCTCAGGCGAGGTGAAGTTGGACCTGTACGACCCCTTGGTGCGGCTCGATAAGGACGAGAAGACGGGAATGTGGGAGGTCAAGCCACAGCTCGCCGAGTCGTGGGCGATGCCCGATCCTAAGACCGTCATCATGAAGCTACGGCAGGGCGTGAAGTTCCACGACGGGACGGCGTTCGATGCCGCGTCTGCAAAATGGAATTTGGACCGGATGCGCGAGCACCCGAAGTCCATGGCCAAGGAGACCGTCATCGCCATTCAGAGCGTGGACGTGGTAGACCCTTCCACCATTAGAGTGAACTTGAAAGCCCCCACGGCATCATTCCTGGTATCCCTCACGCCCGGCACCTCCACCAAGACGGGAATGGTCTCCAAGGCGGCGGTGGACAAGCTGGGCGACGAGGGGTTCGCCCGCCAGCCGGTGGGAACCGGGCCGATGCAGTTCGTGGAGTGGCTCGCCGGCGACCACGTCACGGTGAAGAAGTTCGATGGCTACTGGGATAAGGGCGAGGACGGACTGCCCCTTCCTTACCTGGACGGCATCACCGAGCGACTGATCACCGACGACTCCGTGCGCCTTCTCGAGCTCAGGGCCGGCAACCTTGACGTGATCGACCGAGTGCAGGGCAAGGATGTGCCGGGAGTCAAGTCCAATCCGGACCTTGTGTATCAAGAGGTAGATGCCGGCACTTTCTATATGGTCAGCTTCAATCCCAACGGCGGTCCCTTCGCCGACAATCCGAAGCTGCGCCAGGCAGCTCTATACGCGCTCAACCGGGACGCGATGGCCCAGACTTTGGGGATGGGTATTGCTAAACCAGCCAATTACTTCGTGGCCCCTGGCCAGCCGGGGTACGACACGGCCAACCCAAAGTACGACTACAACCCTGATCGGGCGAAGTCGCTGTTGCGAGAGGCCGGCCATCCGGAAGGTCTCGATGTCAGCCTTACCATCATTGCACGGGAATTGGACCAGCGCCAGGCACAGATGATGAAGCAGATGCTCGATGCGGTTGGCATCCGCACCGAGATCGACGCTGTGGACCGTCTGGCGTGGATTAACAAAGTGCGAGGGGGCACCTTCGACTTTGCGACGATGAACCCTTCGTACGCGCCCGACCCCGACTATACGATGTCGCGCATAATGGTGAGCGGGGCCGCTGGCAACTACGTGGGCTGGAAGAACCCTGACATGGACAAATGCCTGGAGGAAGGCCGCAGCACCTACGATTCCAAACAGCGAGATTCGGTCTACAAGCGCTGCCAGAAGATCGTGTACGATACGGCGATGCACGACAACATGTGGTTCCAGCCGGTGAACTTCGTGTACAACAAGAAGGTGAAGGGCCTGCGCTTCGAGTGGGCGCACGACGACGACAAATACGTCTGGCTTGATCGCTGATCCGGCGTGCCCGTAGCAGTCTCATAAAACAAACTCCGGGACTGGTGAATGCAGACTAACATCATCTACTGCCAGGATGCCCGTCGCATGGGCGAGGTGGACGATGGCTCGGTCCATCTC
This sequence comes from Chloroflexota bacterium, assembly GCA_023475235.1. Classification (GTDB taxonomy): domain Bacteria; phylum Chloroflexota; class UBA6077; order FW602-bin22; family JAMCWG01; genus JAMCWG01. Next base: position 3,051 of record JAMCWG010000066.1, on the reverse strand, counting down.
ATCGTCACCTCGCCCCCCTACAACGTCGGCAAGCCGTACCTCGACCACAGCGACACGATGTCGATGGACGAATATCTGGCGTTTCTCCTCGAGGTATGGCAGGAGTGCCGGCGGGTGCTGTGCAAAGGAGGCCGGATCGCCGTCAACGTGGCCTCCACGGGACGCCAGCCCTATGTGCCGCTGCATTCGTTCATCACGCAGCAGTTGCTGGCGCTGGGCCTGCAGATGCGGGGCGAGATCATCTGGGACAAGGGCGCCTCGGTGGGCACGTCGACGGCCTGGGGCAGCTTCGCCAGGGCATCGAATCCCACACTGCGCGATATCCACGAGTATATTCTGGTATTCAGCAAGGACAGCCCCCGGCTGGAGATGACCTGCGGCGAATCGAGCGGCATCGCCAATCAGGACTTCGTGGACTGGACGCGCAGCATCTGGCGCTTCCGGACCGAGGCCGGCAGCACCCACCCGGCGCCGTTTCCGGAGGAGCTGCCGCGCCGGCTTATCCTCCTGTATACCAACTACAACGACATCGTCCTCGATCCGTTTATTGGGTCCGGGACCACTGCCGTCGCCGCGCGCCGCCTGGACCGCCGGTACGTCGGCTACGAAATCTCTCCTCAATACTGCGCTATCGCCGGTGAACGATTGCAGGCGATGCAGGCAGAGCTGCCGCTGGAATTCCGCCCCGACAGCCGGGTGTAGAGGGCTCGTCGTTCCCTGCCGACCGGCGATCCCCTGGATAGCTCTTGTCTCCCGCGTTTGTGATGATTGTCACGTTATTTATGATTGCCAACTGCATGAGATTAGTGTATACTAATGCCGGCTGAAGGCACGGAATGTAGGGTGGGTAAAGGAGTGTTCGAATCGCTGCTTATCGTCTTCAGGGAGGCGCTCGAGGCAACGCTGCTTGTGGCCATCGTGCTGGCCTATCTCCGGACCACCAACCGGCTGCGGTACGCAGGGGCCGTATGGTGGGGCGCCGGAGCAGGGGCGTTGATGGCCGCGATCGTCGGTGCGATCGCTTTCTGGTCTTTTGGCGGCATCGAGGGGAATCCGCGGCGGCTGGCCTTTGCCGGCATCAATCTGGTGGCGGTCGTCGTCCTGACGTACATGCTCATCTGGATGCGCGAGCAGTCGCGGGGCGTGGCCTCGACGATGCGGCGACGGATTGACGTGGCCGTGGGGCAGGGATCGCTGGTTGCGCTGTGGGCACTGGCGTTCTTCGCGGTGCTGCGGGAGGGCATCGAGACGGCCTTGTTTATGCTGACCGCCGCCGAAACGGCCACGCCGCTGGCGTCGGTGGTGGGCGGCCTGCTGGGGCTCGCGGGCGCCATCGCCGTCTCCTACCTGATCTACGGCGGCGGCAAGCGGGTGAGCGTGCGGGCCTTCTTCAATGTTACCAGCGTTCTCCTGTTGCTGTTTGCCGCCGGGCTGGTGGCCAAGACCGTGCTATATCTCCAGGCGGCCGGTGTCGTTCCCAGCCTGGTTGGGCCGCTCTGGGACCTGACCGGGTTCCAGGTGCTCACGAGCCAGCATCTGGTGGGCCAATTCCTGAAGGGGCTCTTCGGGTGGGACCCGAAGCCCAATTTGGAGGAAGTGATGGCCTATCTCGGGTATCTGGTGGTGGTCGGCTCCGCTATCTTCATGAGCTGGCGGCCAGGCGCCCGCGTTGCCAGGGAGGCCGCGCAGCCTTCTCATTAGTACAGACGGGATGGGCTTCGCTGGGAGCTGCTGAAAAGAGAAACGACCGGAGTTTTCTCCGGTCGTTTCTCTTTTCTAAGCTGGTCGCGGCCCAGGGTGCCTTTTGGGCCACGCCTAGCGGGCTACGAACCCCAGTTGACGATCCAGCGGTTACGATCTGCCTCCGCGGCGTTGTGGGCTCGATTCTGCTGATAGGCCCGCTCGGCGGTGTATACCGCCTTTGGGCTATCGCCAAACGCAACTTCTACCCGTACTCGTAGGCCAGCAATATTTACGGCTATGCTCATGGCGTTTCTCCCTTGACTTGGGGCAACCGAGTGTTTTATTCCACCACTGGCCGCGAGGCACCCTGCGGGCCAATGTGTACACCTTCACGGGGTTGCTTAATATGTGTTAAGCTCAAGTCTCAGTATAATCATATTGGTAGTCTTTGTCAACTCCATCATCAGGGATTGAATGAATCTTTACAATGCTTTAACATATAGGTAATGAGAGCCAGAAATTCCAGTCCAATAATCGAAGAGTACCTGGAGACCATCTATAAGATGGAGCGTCGGGGGGTGCCGACCCTGGGGATCCGGCTGGCCGAGCGGATGGGGGTATCGGCGCCGACCGTCACCGGTGTGCTGAAGCGGATGGCCAAGAGCGGCCTGGTGGAAGAGGATGCTCGCAAGGGGGTGCGGCTCACTCTAAAGGGGCGCGAGCTCGGAGAGGCCATCGTGCGGAAGCACCGGCTCGCCGAGCGCCTGCTTACCGATGTCCTGGGACTAGACTTGGACCAGGTGCACACCGAGGCCTGTCGCTTCGAGCACGCTATCTCGCCCGAGGTAGAGGAGCGGCTGGTGGCCCTGCTGGGGCATCCCACCACCTGCCCGCATGGATATGCCATCCCCGGGACCGAAGCGCCGCCCGCCGAAGGGCAACCTTTGGCTACTGTGGCGGAGGGCACCGAAGTAGTGGTGCTCAGCGTCCCCGAGGAGGATCCAGCGCTGCTGAAGTATCTAAAGAACAAGGGGATCCGCCCCGGGGCACGCGTGCTGGTCGTCGAGGTCGCTCCCTTCAGAGGGCCGCTGACGGTGTGCGGCCCTTCCGGCGACGTAGCGCTGGGCATAGAGGTCGCCGGTCAAATCTGGGTACAGGGGGCGGCCTAGCCGGCTTCGGTCGAGCCATCCTGTCGACGTCTGCGATGCATAAAGTCCGGTGGGCCGTTCCATGCCGGAACAGATCGCTCGCAGCGGCCAGGGCCTTTTCAAAGTCCACCGATCCGCCTGCTCGCGGGGTTTACCTCACCCCCTGACCCCCTTGTATCTTTAGGTGGTTGGTTGTATGTATAGACAACCGGCAGGTTGG
>JAMCWG010000161.1 GCA_023475235.1 Chloroflexota bacterium | reverse complement strand
AGAAAGTAGCTCTGGTGGCGTGCATGCGTAAACTGCTGACCATCCTCAACGCTATGGTGAGGCACGGCTGCTTTTGGGATGCCCAATATGCGACCCCATCTTGACATCCAAGACAGTTGCTCTCCGCCTGCGGAGAGGGGGAACGAAAGGCGTTGACTCCCTCCATAACTGCAGTCGAGGGGGTGAGGTAACCCCGCATGGCCAAGCGGCGTAGGCCGATCATCCCACAGTTCTTGGTGGAACCTTACGGTAATAGTCCCTCTTTGGATGCGCAAGAGGGCCGTGCTATACTGGCGTTACCGGTATTCACACCGGTCAAGACTGCGACCTGACGAGGTGCTGCCGTGTTGAGCTTATTGGATATTGCCGAGCGCTCCCAGAAGGGGCCGAAGATGGAGATCAAGGACTGGGACCTCTCCCTGTTCCGCAAGATGGCCGAGCTGGCCGGGAAATACGAGATTCGCCATCCGGAAGGCCGGGTCTGGTTCAATGAGGATGACGCTCTGGTGGAGCGGGCGTTCGAGGCCGCCGTAGAGTTCCTTGCCGAAGCGGGCGTATACTGTCTCACCACCGGGCGGGTGGTCCAGTTCACCCGCGACGAGGTCCGGGACGCCATCGCCGCTGGTCGGCCAGAAGTGACGGTGGGCGCCGGGCGTGACCAGCGGATGCTGCGCCAGAAGCGGATCGAGGGCGTGGAGCCACTCAACCAGACCCCCGGCCATCACGCTCCCTTCTCCGAGGACCTGGCGTCCCTGGTGGTGAAGAATTTTGCTCAGATACCATCTGCCGACTATCTGGAGGGCTTCAACTTCACCAACGTGGATGGCCGGGAGGTGTACGGCATGCCCATCGAGGCGTATGCGGCGCGGCGGGAAGCAGCCTGGCTGCGAGAGGGCATCCGCAAGGCCGGCCGGCCGGGCATGGCCATCGCGTACTATCCCATCAGCACCCGTTCGTCGGTGCTGATAGCGCCGATGGACCCCGACTACGGCCTTCGCCGCACCGACGGAATCCTTCTGTCCGTGCTGCCGGACATCAAAATGGAGCAAGACCTGCTGACGGCGGCCATTGTGTACGAGGACTACGGCTGCTTCCGGGTGAATGGGGGCGGCGCCGGCTCCATCGGCGGCTTCTGTGGCGGGGTGGAAGGGGCCATCATCGAGGGCATCGTCAAGCCGATAGCAGGCTGGATGTGCTACCGTGATCACACCTCCTACGCCGGGGTGGGCCACGTCAGTCACACTTTGAGGACCACGTTCGGCGTCGACCCGGCCCAGTTCTGGGCGACCTCGGTAGTGTGCCAGGCATTGAATCGCTACACCAACACTATTTGCTTCGGCGGCAATGCTGCCGGCGGCGACTCTGGCCCCGGCACCGAGACGCGTCTGTTAGCCCTGGCCATCGGCTGCCTGCCGACGCCCATCAACGGGATGAACCTTCTGACCAGCCGCCACCAGCGGGCTAAGATGAACACGGGCCTCACGCCGCTGGAGCCGGAATGGCGCTTCGAAGTGGCCCAGGCCAGCATTCGCAGCGGGCTCACCCGAAAGACAGCGCCGCGCGTGCTCGACGCGCTGGCCGCGCAGTTGGACGGGCGACCCGTCGAGCCAGCGCAGAGCATCACCGAATGCTACGACCTGGTGCACCACCGGCCCGAGTCCGCATACGAGGAAATCTACCTGCGTGTGAAGGACGCGATGGCGCGGCTGGGCATCGACTTCGGGTGAGCGGTCAACGCATTTGCCGAATCCGGTCGCCTGGCCTTCGCTCCTGGGCCCGCCGGCAGCTAGTCGGCGCATCGCGACCCTTCCCGTTCGGCCTTTCGGTTGGGTGGGAAGGGCCCGTTTATATCCCTTCCGCTGCTCCCGCCCGTTCCTGGCGCGTTGGCGGTCAATTGCCTCTGCCTGGCGCTGGTGTTAGAATGAATTCGCTTCAATCTCGTTGGGGGATAGTTTTCCGTACAGGAGCGCCACTATGACTCAAGTGATGATGACTCACCGGCAGCGGGTGATGACGGCCCTGGCTCACGAGGAGCCGGACCGCGTGCCCATCGACCTCGGCGGCACGCGCGTGAGCTCGTTCCACGTCGCGGCGCACCAGAAAATGAAGGCCCACTTCGGGATCGAGGGCGAGGAAGTGATCATCCATCGCATTATGCAGACGGCGCAGGTCGATGAGCGTATCCTTGTGGCCCTGGATATAGACACCCGCTGCGTGATTCTCGGCGGGATGGAGGGCGCACCGGATATTGAGCTGCCGGACGGCAAATACCAGGACGAATACGGAGTCATCCGCCAGAAGCCGGCGGGGTCGCATTATTACGATCTGATAAGCTCTCCGCTCGCGGGCGACATCACGCTGTCGGATATCGCGCGGTTCCGCTGGCCGGACCCGCTGGACCCCGGCCTTTTCCGCGGTCTGCGGGAGAAGGTGCGCCACCTGAAGGAGGACACCGATTACGCCGTCATCCTCGCCATACCCGGCGGCTTCGTTCACACCACGCAGTACCTGCGGGGCTTCGAGGACTGGTTCATGGACCTGCGGGCCAACCAGAAGATTGCCGGGGCCCTGTTCGATGCGGCGGTGGAGCACCACCAGGCGACGTGCGTTGAGGCGCTGCGGCAGGTGGGCGATATGATCGATATCGTGATGTGCTCGGACGATGTGGCCCATCAGCGGGGCCCGATCTGCCATCCAGACCTGTACCGCAGCCTGATCAAGCCCCGGCAGGCGAGGCTGTATAAGACCGTCCATTCGTACACGAAGGCCCCGATGTTCTACCACACGTGCGGCTCCGTCTATAAGCTACTCGATGACCTGATCGAGGTGGGCGTGGATATCCTGAACCCGGTGCAGGTAGCGGCCAGGGACATGGATACGGCCCGGCTGAAGCGGGAGTTCGGCGATCGGCTGAGCTTCTGGGGCGGGATCGACACGCAGTGGGTGTTGCCGCAGGGCACTCCAGCCGACGTTCGCGCCGAAGTGGACCGGCGCATCGCCGACCTGGCTCCCGGCGGGGGCTATGTGCTCAACGCCGTTCACAATGTCCAGCCCGACGTCCCGGTGGAGAATGTTCTGACTATGTTCCAGTACGCCGTGGAGCGGGGACGCTACCCTATCAGACCAAGCTAAAGAGGACCACGAATGATAAGCGTCGAAGAGGCACTAGAGAGAATCCTGGCCAACTTATCGCCGCTGGCGCCGGAGCGGAAGCCCCTCCTGGAGGCAATGGGGCAGGTGCTGGCGGAGGACATCGTTTCCGACATCGATATACCGCCGCTGGACAACGCCGCGATGGACGGGTATGCCGTGCGGTGGGAGGACACGCGTGGGGCGAGCGACGACGCGCCGGTAACGCTGCGCGTCATCGGCGAGGTGGCCGCCGGCTACATGGCCCAGGCGGCCGTGGCACCGGGCACGGCAATTCGCATTATGACCGGCGCGCCCGTGCCGGAAGGGGCTGATGCCGTGGTGCAGTTCGAGGACACCGATGAGGCGCGCGAGAAGGCGAAGGCCGGACATAAGCGTGACAGCGTGAAGGTATTCCGTCCGGCCAAGCCACGGCTGAACATCCGCGATGCAGGCGAGGACGTGCACCGGGGCGAGCAGGTGGTGCCGAAGGGCACCGTCCTTCGCCCGGCGGAGATCGGCGTGCTGTCGTCTCTGGGGCGTGCCCAGGTGCAGGTCATCCGCCGGCCGCGGGTGGCCATCCTTTCCACCGGCGACGAGCTGGTGGGGATCGACGAGCCGCTGTCGCCGGGCAAGATACGCAACAGCAACTCCTACTCGCTGGCCGCCCTGGTGCAGCGCTACGGCGGCATACCCGTGATGCTGGGAATCGCCCGGGACGTGGTGAATGACCTGACGGCGAAGCTCCGGCAGGCGCAGGGATGCGATATGCTCCTGACGTCCGGCGGCGTGTCGATGGGCGACTACGATGTGGTCAAGGATGTGCTGGCGATGGAGGGCGAGATCGGCTTCTGGCAGGTGCAGATGAAGCCGGGCAAGCCCCTCGCTTTCGGCCGGCTCGGGGACGTCCCGCACCTCGGACTGCCGGGAAACCCGGTGTCGTCGATGGTCGTCTTCGAGCAGTTCGGCCGGCCCGCCGTGCTGAAGATGCTGGGCAAGACCAACTTCCGCAAGCCGGAGGTACAGGCCATCCTGGATACGCCGGCGAGAAACAACGACGGCCGCCGGTGCTTCTACCGCGCCTGGGTCGAGCGGCGTGATGGCGAATGGCACGCCAGGCTGACGGGGCCGCAGGGCTCCGGCATACTCACCTCGATGATGCTGGCCAACGGCCTGGTCATCATCCCCGAAGATGTCCGGCGGATGGAGCCGGGCGAGCGCGTCCGTGCCCAGATGCTGGACTGGCCGGAAGAGGTCGTCCTTTAGGAGGTAAGCGTGGTCCCCATCGTTTCGATCGTGGGCAAGTCCAATATGGGCAAGACCACCTTCTTGGAGAAGCTGGTCCCCGAGCTGGCGCGGCGCGGCCATCGCGTGGCGGCAATCAAGCACGACGTGCACGGCTTCGAGCTGGACAAGCCGGGCAAGGATTCCTGGCGGCTGGCGCAGGCCGGGAGCACGGCGGTCATTATCTCCAGTCCCGAGAAGCTGGCCCTCATCCAGCGGCGGCCGCGGGAGGCCACGCTGGACGAGATCGCGCTTCTGCTGGACGGCTCAGTCGACATAATACTGACAGAGGGCTACAAGAGCGGCGATAAGCCCAAGGTGGAGGTCCTGCGCGCCGAGAAGAGCGGGGAGCCACTGTGCGGCGAGGACGAGCTGGTCGCCATAGTGACCGATGTCGACGTGCCGATGCGCGTGCCCCGCTTCGGGCTGGACGACGCCGCGGGGGTGGCCGATTTACTGGAGCGGACCTTCCTGAGGAAGTGGAAGGATGGTGTGGAGGTGAGCCTGATGGTGGACGGGCAGGATATCCCGATGAAGGGCTTCATCCGGGATATATTTGACCGCACGACCCGGGCAATTATCTCCACGTTGCACAGCATACCCCCGGATGCAAGCGAGATCACGCTCCGGCTGCGGCGTCCGCCGTCGGCGAAGCCATAGGTAGCCTGTCTCGATGGCCGGAGGGCGAAGCCTGCTTGATGCGGCCGTGGAGGCCGTCCGCAGTCGCCGCGCGCTGGCGCCTGCCGTGGGTCTGGTGCTGGGCTCCGGCCTGGGCGACCTTGCGCGCGAGGTCGTGGATGCCATAAGGGTGCCCTACGGCGAAATACCCGGCTTTCCGAAGGTGGGTGTGGCTGGGCACGCCGGCGTCCTGTCCCTAGGGACCCTGGAAGGCGCACCCGTTGCCGTGATGGAGGGGCGTCCTCACTTTTACGAATGCGGCCAGATGGCCCAGGTGGCCTTTCCGATACGTTTGCTTCACGCCCTCGGCTGCGAGGCGCTGATCGTGACCAATGCTGCCGGCGGGCTGAACCCCGACCTTCGACCCGGCGATCTTATGCTGATCGCCGACCACATCTGCTGGCCGGCGCTGGTCGGCGGTAGCCCGCTGATGGAAGAGGTGGACGGCGGGGGCTTTGTGGATATGGCCGGCGCGTACGATGCGGGCCTGCGGTCCATTGCCGGCCGAGTGGCCGAGGAACACGGCGTGGCATTTCGGCAGGGGGTGTACGCCCAGGTGGGCGGGCCGCAGTACGAGACGCCGGCGGAGGTACGGCTGCTGCGCGCCGCCGGAGCCGATGCCGTAGGAATGTCCACCGCCGCCGAAGTCATCGTCGCCCGGCAGTTGGGGATGCGCGTCCTGGGCGTTAGCTGCATAACGAACGCCGCGGGCCACGCGGGCGGTGTATCTCATGCCGAGGTCCTGGAGCGGGGGCATGCGGCCGCCGAGCGGCTGTGCGTCGTCATACGAGGAGTCGTCGCGGCGCTGGTGCGAGGCGAGCGATGCGACGGCTGAGCGAGGTCGCCGCGGCGCTGCTGCTGGTGCTCGTGGCGCTGGCGGCGGGCGCTCAGTTGCAGATGGCGCAGGCCCCAGTCCATCTCGAGGAGCCGGTGGCGGTTGCCACCGCGGACGCCTCGCCGACTGGCTCTACCGCCCCGGCATCTCAAATAGAGCTGCTGCGGCGTCCGCTGCCGGCGCGAGACCTGGCCGATCTTGACCGGCGGCTGCACCCCTCGCTTTCGGTTGACACAAGCCAGGTCTCTCCCAGACCCGCGCTGTCTATCGGCGAGCAGGAGACCCTGTGGGCGACGGACTTCGACGCCCACAAGTTCATCACTTTGACGGCCGAGGTTGCGCAGCTCAGCCCCCACGCGCGCTTCTACCTTCAGAACGGCGAGCGTGCGTCCGCAAGCGCGTGGGATTCCTCGGTGAAGGCTTTCGAGAGCCAGACATACCCCGCGCTGCGCCGGTATCTGGGCGCCAGGGACGACGACCCGCCCATCGATGTGCTCGCTGCTCGCATCCCGGGCGTGCGCGGCTACTTCAACAGCATCGACCAGTATTCGCGTGAGGTCGTGCCGTGGAGCAACGGGCGCCCGATGGTATACCTTAATTCCAGCGCCGTGCAGCCCGGCACCGCCGGGTTCGATGGCACCCTGGCCCACGAGGCCGCCCACCTGCTGCACTACCGGCTGCGCGGCGCGGACGATACTTGGGTCAGTGAGGGGACCGCCGAGCTGATGGCACGATTGGCCGGGTACGCCAACAGCGGCGGAGACCGTGCCTTCAGGTCCCGTCCCGATACGCAGCTTACGGCGTGGGCGGCCCAGCCCTCCGCTTCCCTGGCCCACTACGGCAACGCATATCTGTTCCTCAGCTATTTTCTACCGCATTTTGGCGGATACGATTCCCTGCCCGATCTGCTGTTGACGCCCGGCCGCGGCACCGCTCGCTTTGACGCCTACCTAGCACAAAGAGGCTATTCCGCTACCTTCGATCAGGTCTTGGTGGACTGGACCGTGGCGAATTATCTGAACGACCCGGGGGCCGCCGACGGTCGCTTCGCCTATGCCGATCTGAGCTTCCGGCTGGCGCCGGGCGAGCCGGCCCCGCCGCCCGTGAATACGGAGGGCACGGTGCACCAGTATGCGGCTGCTTACCACGAGCTGGCGCTGGGGAACAAGCCGTACACCGTATACTTCACCGGCACGGCCACCGTTCCGCTGATAGACAACGACCCGCACAGCGGGCAGTACCAGTGGTGGAGCAACCGCGGCGACGCGGTGGACACCAGGCTCACCCGCGAGTTCGATCTGACGGGGGTGTCCGGCACGGCCAGCCTGGAGTTCTGGGCGTGGTACGATCTGGAGGATGGCTTCGACTACGCCTTCGTGGAGGCTTCCGCCGATGGTGGGCAGACCTGGGAGACGCTGGCGGGGCCGCACACCACGACGGCCAATCCGATGGGGGCTAACCTCGGCAACGGCTACACCGGCGTGAGCGGGGGCGGGCCGCGGCCGGCGTGGGTGGACGAGACGATCGACCTGACAGCGTATGCGGGCAAGCGCGTGCTGCTGCGCTTCGAGCAGGTAACCGATGACGCCTATAACGGGCAGGGCTTCGCCATCGACGATATGTCGATACCCGGAATCGGCTTCGCCGACGATGGCGAGAGGGATGCCGGCTGGCAGGCCGAGGGGTTCCTGCGCATCGAGAACCAGGTGCCGCAGGACTACGGCGTGCGGGTGATAGAGCGTGGACAGCCGGCCCGGGTGCTGGAGCTGCCGCTGAGCGCCGAGCGGACGGGCCGGCTGACCCTTCGGCCAGAATCAGGCGATACAGGCCAGGCTACCCTGGTCGTTGCGCCAACTGCTCCCGTGACCACTGTGCCCGCACGATACGAGCTTGCTGTGGTGCCGGGCGAGTAGAGCTATCAGAACCGATCCCCCCGCTCACAGGTGACCTCGCGCGGGGCAGCACGCGCCACGCTGGTTCGTCTGCCGCTGGCGGGTTCCCTTCATTGTCGCTGGGCGGGGGCATTGGGCGCTTGGTACGCCTTGCCCGTGATGGTCAACTTCACCTCCGGCCTTCGGCCACCCGCCAGGGGGAGCTGGCCTTTGGCGGTCTCTCCCGTGAGGAGATAGAGAGCGCTATGTAGGGGCGCACGGCCGTGCGCCCCTACGGGACGCGGAGGTGGTTCTCCATCCGGCCTCATCCGCGCCGAGACCGGGCCATGTTTCGAACGTGAGCGCTCCTTTGGCGAGGCGCGCCTGGGGTGAGGGTTCAATCGCCCCTTTAGCCGATGCCTAGAATGGCGGCCAGGTTGTCGCCCAGCACCTTTGCCTCGTCCTCCGGCTTCAGGCCGGCCTTCTTGATGACCTGCACGGCTACCCACGGGTTGACGGAAGGTCCGTTGGAACCGAAGACCACCTGTCCGGCACCGACCACGGTGACGGCGTTGCGGACAGCGCCGGATTCGCCCACGGCGGTGGTGGCCAGGAAGATGTTCTTGTGCTTCCGGGCGGCGATGATGGCGTCCTGCGTATGATAGCGGTAGCCCATGTGGTCCATAACGACGGGCAGGGTCGGGAATTCGTCGGCGATGGTGGCGATTTCCAGGGGCTGGCATCCCTCCTGGGCGGAGTGGACGGTGATGGGAATCTTCAGGTCGACGGCCTTCTTCAAGAGAGGTGCGATCAGCCGCTCGGTGACGCGGTAGCCGTGGCGGGGCGGCATGAACTTCAGCATCTTCATGCCCCACTCTTTGACCGCCGTCTCGAATTCCCTGACCGCCTCGTCTCCGAAGTGAGGATTGACGCAGCAGCAGGTGATGAAGCGGTCATTGCCTTTCACCACGTTGGTCAGCCATTGGTTGCCGGGCTTGAAGGTGATGCGGGGCATAAGGACGGCTTTGTCGATGCCGGCCTCGTCCAGCAAAGCGATCCGGTCCATAATGCTGGTGGGGCCGAAAGTTGCTTCTTCGAGGTAGAGCTCGCAGTCGATGACCACTGAACGCCTCCTTACGTTTATTGAGGGGCAGGCCCACGTACCCGGACGGAACGTCGGATAAGGGGGCCGGTGGAATCATTATAGCACCTGAGCATCTCGAGGGAACGCTCCAGAGGCGTGCGAATGCCCGCATCTTTCACAATCTGGCCCCGACCAGTTACCGCCGTCGCCAGTACTCAGCCAAATTCAAACTTGTCGTCTTCGAGGACTTTGACACAGGCATCCACGACGTCGCGATCGTAGACCGCGCCGCGGTTGTTCCGGATCTCTAGGATAGCCCTGTCTATGCCGAGGGCTGGCCGGTAAGGCCGGTGGGAGGACATTGCTTCCACCACATCGGCTACTCCGATGATCCTTGCTTGTGCGAGGATGTCCTGGCCTGAAAGCCCGGCGGGATACCCGGAGCCATTCATTCTTTCGTGATGCTGAAGCACGATCTGGCCGACTGTCCACGGGAACTCTATTCTGCTGAGGATCTGATGGCCTACTTCAGGATGGCGTTTGATGATGTTGAACTCGTATTGGTCAATCCGGCCGGGCTTAGAAAGGATCTCAGCAGGCACGCAGATCTTGCCGATATCGTGGAGCGTCGCGGCTACACGAATGCCTTCAATATCGTCTTGGGAAAAACCTAGCTTCCTCGCTATAGCGTGAGCTAGCTCTGAGGTACGCCGCTGGTGGCCGGCAGTGTAGGGATCTCTCATCTCCAAGGTCAGGGCTATGGCCTGGACAGTGGTATCAAGGACCTTTTTCAGTTTCTCCGTGCTTTGGACGAGGCGTTCTTCGGCTGCTTTGCGATCGGTAATATCCGAAATGATGTGGGCAACACCGATAAGATTGCCGCTGTCGTCCATGAGTGGGTCCAGAGCGATACTGACCCATCGAGCACTCATCTGCACAACGTATGTTTCCCTATGGTGCGTCTTGTGCACGCGGGCAATTGGGCACGCCTCGATGGGCCCCAGCGTGCCGTGTATGAATTGGCAGCACGGACGGCCGATAATGTCCGTAGTGGGCTTTCCAAACAGGGATGCTGCGACCTTGTTGCATTCGAGGATCGTCCCCTTCAAGTCCGAAAGGCAGACCGCGTCATTTATCGCGTCGAAAAGGACTGCATCGAGTGCTCCAGCACGCCGCCCGGCTCTAGTCATCAGCAATTGTCTGGTGGCGTTCTCTGCTTTCATTCGAGAGCCTCCGTTCGCTGAGTGGCAACAACGGCGATGGTTCCGTGGGGACCGACAATCGTTGCATGGACAATCCGGCGGCAGGTGGCGCGCCGTGGCCACCCTTTGACGGTCGTCATATGCATCATCTGAGCATAGTGCATCGCGATCCCGTCTAGATTGTGATTATTGTGTTCAGGCTGAGCTGCTAGTGCTGCTTCGCAAGCCTGACCGGGCGACTGGCGTAATTATATCATTGGTTGCGCTCATTGCCTAACGGTGTGCTTGAAATGCAGCACTGTATGGCATGATATAATATTTCGAGGGGCTGGCCGCGATGGCCAGCCCCATAGGTGGTTCCGAGACATGCGGCTAGACGGACTTATCCCGCTGCTGGAGCTGATGCCGGCCTGGCAGCGGCTGAAACAATGGGCGAGCGAGATACACGGGCCAGATGGCGAACGGCGCCTGGCTCTCTCCGTGCCGGAGGCAGCCAAGCCATACCTGCTGGCGGCGCTGGCGCGCGGGCTGGATTCGCCCCTGCTCGTGGTGACTGCCCAGCCCCAGGATGCCCAGCGGCTGGCCGATCAGCTCGCCGTTTGGTCGGGTGTGCCGGAGAGGGTGTGGCTGTTCCCGCCGCCCGATGCCCTGCCGTATGAGCGTCTGCCGTGGGAGGCGTCCACTCGCGTCCAGCGACTGGCAGCGCTGACGGCGCTGGCGCACGGAACTGGCCCTGGGCTGGTGATAGCACCGGCCCGTTCGCTGATCGCGCCCCTGATGTCGCCGCGTGATTGGGAAGAGCACGCTATGACGCTGCGCAGAGGCCAGGAGGTGCAACTGGGCTCGCTCCTGGCCGGGTGGATAGCCGCGGGCTACGAGCCAGTGCCCCTGGTGGAGGAGTCCGGCTACTTCAGCCGCCGTGGCGGCGTGGTCGATATCTTTCCGATCACAACTCCCGATCCGGTGCGCATCGAGCTGTTCGGCGACGAGATCGATAGCCTGCGCCTGTTCGACCCGGCTACCCAGCGCTCGGCCCGGGCTATCGAGAGCGTGACCTTGACCCCCGCCCGCGAGGTGCTGCCTGGCGGTAGGCGGCCTGAGCTCGACCTGTCGGGCTGCCGTCCTGAGGTGCGGGAGGAGCTCGATCGCGACCTGGAGCGCCTGGCCCAATCCGAGGTTTTCCCAAACCTGGAGTTATATTCGCCGTACCTGGCCGCGTCTTCCCTCCTGGACTTCGCTGCCGGGACGTCTCTGTTGCTCGTGGACGAGCCGGCCCTGGTGCGGCAGGCGCTGAGGGGGGCCGAGGATGAGGCGGCCCAGTTGCGGCGGCAGTTGGTGGAGAAAGGCGAACTGCCCGCCGACTTCGCCCCGGCGATTCACGGCGCGGCCCGGGTGGAGGCAGCGCTGGAGCAATTGCCGCGGCGGCTCGACTTCGACTGGCAGGATGGCGACGCCGTCTGGCAGGAGACGTTCGGCAGCCCCGAAAGCTACGGTGGCAAGGTGCGACAGGTGGTTGCGGAAATCCGGGCTATGGCGGCTCAGGGAGGACGGGTGGTCGTCATCAGCGAGCAGGCCCAGCGCCTTTCCGCCCTGGCCGAGGTCCCGGTCTCGGAGGCGCTGGCCGAGGCACCTTCTGCCGGCTCGGTGACTTTGACGAAGGGGTCGCTGGCGGAGGGGCTGGTGCTGCCGGCCGCCGGCCTCACCGTGCTCACCGATCTGGAGCTGTTCGGATGGTCCAAGCCGCGGCGGGTGACGCGACAGCGGCCCCTGGCCCGCGAGGCATTCCTCAGCGATATCTCGCCGGGCGACTACGTTGTCCACGTCGAGCACGGCATCGGCCTCTTCAAGGGGCTGACCAGAATGAACGCTGAAGGCCGGTCCGCCGGAGGGCCCGCCTCTGGCGGAGAGCGAGAGTACGCGGCCATCGAGTATGCCGAGGGCGACCGTCTGTACGTGCCCACCGACCAGTTGGACCGGCTGACCAGGTATATCGGGATCGGCGACGCTCCGCCCGCGCTGCATCGCCTGGGCAGCGGCGAATGGCTGCGGGTGAAGGCGAGGGCCAAAGAGGCGGCGAGGGCGGTGGCCCAGGACCTGCTGAACCTGTACGCGACGCGCGAGGCCAAGCCGGGCTATGCCTTCGGCCCCGATGTGCAGTGGCAGGCCGAGCTGGAGGCGTCGTTCCCCTATGTGGAGACGCCCGACCAGCTCCGCGCCATCGAGGAGGTGAAGGCCGATATGGAGCGGCCGCGCCCGATGGACCGGCTGCTCTGCGGCGATGTGGGGTACGGCAAGACCGAGGTGGCGCTGCGGGCAGCCTTCAAGGCCGTGATGGACGGCAAGCAGGTGGCCGTGCTCGTTCCCACCACCGTGCTGGCCCAGCAGCATTACAACACCTTCCGCGAGCGGCTCCAGCCCTTCCCGACGCGCGTCGAGATGCTCTCCCGCTTCTGCAGTCCGAAGGAGAAGGCCCAGGTGCTGGCAGGGCTTCGATCAGGCGCCGTGGACATCTGCATCGGCACTCATAGGCTGATTCAAAAAGATGTGGCGTTCAAGGACATCGGCCTGGTGATCATCGACGAGGAGCAGCGGTTCGGGGTGATGGACAAGGAGCGGCTGAAGAAGCTTCGGCAGGAGGTGGACGTGCTGACGATGACGGCCACGCCCATTCCGCGCACCCTGTATATGTCGCTGTCCGGCGTTCGCGATATGAGCACGATGGACACGCCGCCGGAGGACCGGCTGCCCATCCGCACCCACGTGGCCCAGTACGACGATACGCTGGTGCGGGAGGCGGTGCTGCGCGAGCTGGACCGCGGCGGCCAGGTCTACTTTGTGCACAACCGCGTCCGCAGCATTCCGGCGACGGCGCGGCGCCTGGGCGACCTGGTGCCGGAGGCGCGGCTGGCGATGGGGCACGGCCAGATGCCGGAGGAACAACTGGAGAAGGTGATGCTCGACTTCGCCGCCGACAAGCACGATATGCTGGTGTGCAGCACCATCATCGAGTCGGGACTGGATATCCCGAACGTCAACACCATAATCGTGAACCAGGCCGACCACTTCGGTCTGGCGCAGCTATACCAGCTCCGCGGCCGGGTGGGCCGGGGCGCCAACCGGGCATACGCCTACTTCCTGACGGCAAATGGAAAGCGGCTTACCGATGCCGCCGAGAAGCGCCTGCGGGCCATCTTCGAGGCATCGGACCTGGGCTCGGGCTTCCGCATTGCCCGCCGCGACCTGGAGATCCGAGGGGCTGGCAACCTGCTCGGGGTCGAGCAGCACGGACAGGTGGCAGCGGTGGGGCTGGACCTGTACAGCCGGCTGCTCGCCGAGGCGGTGCAGGAGCTCCGCGGCCAGCCCGTGCAGCGGCCGCCGGAGGTGCGACTTGACCTGCCGTTGACCGCCCATCTGCCGCCGGACTATGTGCAGGATGACCGCCTGCGGCTGAACCTGTACCAGCGGCTGGCTGCTGCCACGCGACAGGAGGACGTGGATGCGCTCGTGCAGGAGATGCGGGACCGCTTCGGCCCGCTGCCTCAGGCGGCGACCAATCTGGCCCTTCTCTTGCACTACAAGCTGCTGGCGGCAGAGGCGCGTATCAAGGCGATAGCCCTGCATGACGGCGAGGTGCTGTTGGAGGCGGGGCCCGGTGCGCAATTGCCGCACGAGAAGCTACAGCAAATGGGCGGACTGCGCGTCGGGCGCACTCAGTTGCGGCTGGCTTACGGTCGCGGCTGGCTGGAGCGGCTGGGCCAGGTGTTGGAGACGCTGGCCGCGGAGTCCACCGCCGCCGTAGCGTAGTGGGAATAGCCCGGTTGGCTAAGAAGGGGAAGGCATGGGTGAGGGTTGGATCATGCTCCACCCTGTCTTCTCCCAGTTACAGGGACGCGTTCGCTTCGCCGTCTTCCCGCCTTCGTGCGGCAGGAAAGACGGCGCTGGCGTTCGAGCTGAGCAAGCCCAGGCTCAGAGCCTGGAAGATGGCTTCAGTCGTGTTACGTGCTCCCAGCTTTTCCATGATGCTCGAGCGATAGTTGTCCACCGTCTTGGCGCTGAGATGCAGGCTCTTGGCGATCTCCTTGCTGGTAGCTCCGGTCGCGGTCAACTGGAGGATCTCCTCTTCTCGTTTCGACAACCCATCCTCGCGATGCCGGTCCGGTGAGGACTTATTGTTGATCTCTTCGACCAGCTTCCTGGCCGCCTCGGTGCACCACACAGATTGTCCTTGATGCACCGCTCTGATGGCCTGCACCAGATCGGCGGCCGCGGATGTCTTCAACAGGTATCCTTCCGCGCCCGCTTTTAACATAGCCAGAACGTAGTCGCCTTCCGCGTGGCTGGTGAGGGCAATAATGTGGGTCCCCGGGATCTGCTCTTTGATCTGGCGGGTCGCTACCAGACAGTTGTCCTCGGGCGACGCAAGGTCTATGACCACAACATCCGGATGCAGCTCCTTGATGATCCGATGGGCCTCTTCGCTGCTTTGTGCCTCGCCTACCACCTTGATGTCATCGTGTTGCTCGAGGATCAGCCGGAATCCTTGCCGGACGATGTTTTGGTCATCTACCAGGATCACGCTTATCTGCTGCATAGTCATCTCCCCTTCTCCCCAGAGGCAGGGCTGCCGATGCCTTTACCTTCGGCCCCGAACCTGGCCGTGACTCGATTCTTGGGTTGATGGCCCAGCGTCCTTCCCCTGATGTTTCCCTGACCCTAGCGCCGCGCGAAGAGGACGCTATGCCCTTCGGCGATCCGAGTGTGTCTCGTCCCGGTGGGTATTTCCGGTGCCGGGTGGTGCTTGCCTTTACTTGGCTCGATGTACAGGTTCTACCAGTGCTGGGCGGGAAAATCTCAAAAAGGACGGCGAAACCTGTGTGCTTGTTGCTACCGAAACTATTGTTCTCACGACCAAGTACGGCATAATAGCAGGCATTTCCTGTAGGCAGTGATGGAGGATTGCCACGCAAGAGATTCATGGGAGAATACGTGTGCCTGTACAATTAGTATATAACGAATGATTACTCGCGACAACCTGGGGTCTTGGACTGGAAGGGGAAATCGTCCTGTGCAGTCGTGGGTATCATCGCGTGGAAGAAACGACTGCCGGCCATCCCTCACCCACAATCCCTACAGCGGCAAGCTCCCGTAATGTCCCTCTTTGAGATGACGAGTACTGTAACGCCGGGTGCGGTTTCTTAAGGTGAGATTCCTCACTACCAGGGTAGAAGAATTCCCCTCCTCCAGTTGAGCAATTCGACATATGAGGATTGTTAGAATCCGGATAGAGCAAATGGGGAGCATTACTCGTTACACTTGGTTTGCACCAGTCTACAATGAATATTGAGGACTAGGTTTGCTTGGGTCCTCCGCCTGGGTCAGCGAGCTCGACAATTGAACCGTCCACATAGCCCGAGAGCGAAGCACATCCCTCACCTCAACAACCTCTGCGCTTCTGTCCAGGCGACGCAAGTACCCGTAGCCAGTGGTTGAGCCATTGGCCGGGGCAGGCATCCACCGAATGGGACTGGAAGGACAGCCCAGGCCCGGCAAGGCGCGAAGGCTTTGCTCCCCGGAACCGCGGCGATAGAGCGAGATGCTCCGAATGCACGCCAGTCAGCACCGGAGCCGGCTCCAGAAGAGCCGGCGGAGCGTGAAGCTGGCACAAAGAGCCGGCCAGAGCGGTAAGAGCATTTGCGGCACCCCTGGCCACGCTGTGCCTGCCGCAGGGCCAGGTGACCAACCGGACTAAAGCCAGAAGCAGGGCACGCGAGCCCATGCCCGTGGTTCTGCGACCTCGCCACCATCCCGGTACGAACGCAGTCTCGGATGGGCGACGTTGGGGGGTTGACCACGGCCCGTCCGATCGACCCGGCTGCGAGGTACATATGCCGTGCCTCCTTACTCCGGCCAGCACCCCGGGCTTCCCTATCTGGGTGTTCCTGGTGCGGGAACGGAGGTGAAATGGAGGTGAAAGCGGAGAATCAGCTTCCCCAAACAGGACTGTGCTTTGGACGAGGCCGAAAAGAGAGGAGGTGAAAACGACAATGATCAAGAAGCTGTGGAGGGACGAAGAGGGAGCGACGGCGGCGGAGTATGGCCTGCTGGTGGCCCTGATCGCCGCTATCATCATCGCCGGGGCAACGGCGCTGGGACAAAACATCAACACCAAGCTACAGGGCGTGGCGGATACGATCGCCGGGGCCGGCGGATAGCAGCCATCCACGGTTCGTCAGGGCGAACTGATCTCCTAGCCAGCGTGGGGGGCTTCTTCCTGGCGGCGGAGGCTCCCTCGCCGGCCTGGCAGCTACCGGAATGGGATGAGAAAAGATGGAGCGGATCGGAAGGCCCTTGAAGAATGAGCAGGCCGCGGCCGCGGCAGAGTACGCTCTGCTCGCCGGCCTCATCGCTCTGGCGATCGTCGCCGGCGCTACCGCCTTGGGGCTGGCCGTCAATGCAAAGCTGATGGACCCGTCTTTACTGGCAGCGCTGCATTGATCGATCCCCCCAGCCGGAGCTGAGAGGATTGTTCAGGTGATTGCTTATTTGATTGATGGTCTTCTCGTAGTCCTTCTGTTGGCTTCGGTGTATACCGACGTTCGCTACCGGTGGATACCGAACTGGCAGACAGTGCCTGCCTTTGGCCTGGGCATCGTGCTGAACGGCCTCCATAGCGGCCCGGGCGGGTTGCTTTCGAGCCTGGGCGGCGGGCTGCTGGGGCTGGCCATTCTGATGGTACCGTATATGCTCGGCTATATCGGCGGCGGCGACGTCAAGCTGCAGATGGCTGTCGGGGCACTGGTCGGTTGGCCGTTCATCTTCTGGGCCCTGTGGTGTGGGGCCGTGGCCGGTGGTGTGCTGGCCATTGTAATTGTCGCCAGGCGCAGAAGCATCATGCGGCTGGTGCGTTACATTCTTTATCTGTTCGTCGACCGTTTGGTCTGGCCGCTGGCGGCGCTGCATCTGCCGGCCTCCTGGCGAGTGAAGCTGGCCGCCTACGATGCAGAGAAGCCCGCGGCGCTTTCGGCAAAGCTTCCCTATGGGCTGGCCATCGCCTTGGGCGTCGTGCTGGCGGCGTACATTCACCACTGGCAGTCGCCGTGACGCAACGCGAAACGACCGAATTGAGGAAGCGGCTTTTGAGAGTATGGCCATGATGCTCAAGAGCATCGTATCGAGCGGAACACTTACAGTCATTGGGCGCCGGCTAGGCAACCAGCGGGGCGCGGCGGCGGTGGAGTTCGCTCTGCTTCTGACCATCCTCGTTGTCCTGGTCCTCGGCATGTTCGATTTTGGGCGGGTCTTCGATGCCTGGCTGGTGGCCACCAATGCCGCAAGGGAGGGGGCCAGGTACGGATCGATATGTGCCGCCAATCCTGACCCGCCGTGCGCGCCGAACCTCGCTCAAACGAAGGCGACGAGCTACTTCCTGAGCTACAGGGGCTCGCGCACCGATCTTTCGTCGCCAAGGGTGACGGTTGTCAGCGGTGGGCTTCGCCAGCCTGTGGTGGTCACCGTAAGTGTGGATGTCTATCTGGGGGCCTATATCAGCGACATACTTCGCCGGCCTTTCATTACCGTGACCGGCACCGCCACGATGCGTGTATAGACATTGTGAAGAAGATGAAGGGAAGGAAGCAGAATTCAGTTGCGTCACTGAGAAGCCTCGCGAGGTCTACCGGCGGAGTGGCCGCCGTCGAGTTTGCCATCATCGCGATGCTGCTGTTCACAATGTTGTTCGGCATCATCGAGGGTGGATGGGTCTTTTTCAACTGGGTGGTGATCACCAACGAGGCCCGCGAGGGAGCGCGCTGGGGGGCAGTGCGCTGGGGCGATCCGGGATGCACGAACGTGTGCATTGCATGCGCCGATGGGCTGAGCGTCCGGGACCGATTCGCGAGCAGGATGTCTGGACTGGTCGGCAGCAGCGTCGTTACGTTCACCTGCTCGGCTAACTCGAGCACGGTCACGGTTACGGTGAATGACACCGTACCGATTATCACTCCGCTGATGCAAGCAGCTTTCCGCAGGTCCAGCTTCGTTCTGCAAGCGACGTCGACGATGCGCTCTGAATAGGGGCGGACCGGCGTGTGGATGGAGACGGACCCGGAACGTGTGGGATGCGATACCAAGGTCTACCGGCAAGTGCACTGAAATCCCGCGGTCAGATCGAGGGCAATGGCCGTTGACATAGAGCGTGGCGTACAGAGTATTTGCGCCGTGGAGATATCCAGCATCTGGTAGGAGTTTCAACTGTGCGGGACGTTGATTCTGCGTGGTGGGCAAGCTTAACGGCATCGGGGGTGGGGCAATGTTGAGGTTTGTTGACAAGATAGGAGCCCTGCATAGGCTGCGTGACGATGAAAGAGGTGCCACCGCCGTCCTGGTGGCAATAGTGCTGACAGTGCTGATGGGCTTCGTGGGCCTCGTGATGGATGGGGGGATGATGTATGAGACGCGGCGCCGGCTTCAGAATGGGGTGGATGGAGCGGCGCTGGCGGGAGCCTGGGAGTTAATGAACAGCGAGGCGGCAGCGCGAGCGGCTGCTCTCGATTATGCCAGCCGCAATGGCATCGGCACGGGCCCCACGGACACGACGAACGTCTCCTTTTCCTGGAAGGTCCTGAACGTCAATCCGGCTATCACGGTCGCTGCCAGTCGCCGTGTGAACTTCACTTTCGCCAGAGTCCTCGGCATCAACGACGCGGTTGTGGGGGCTTCGGCCACCGCGATAGTCGTCGATGTGCCCGAAGGGGACCTGTGGCCCTGGGGGATTCCATTGACAGACACGGTGAAGGGCGACTTCTTGCTGAAGGATACCCCTCCGCCGGGAGAGCCTGGCAACTTCAGGGCTGTAGACTACCCCGATAGCAGCGGCGCAAAGGACTACAAGTACTATATCCTCCACGGCTATCAGGGCAGCGTGCCAGCGGTATCCGAAGCTAACCCGTGGACGATACAGAGTGAGCCGGGCAATATCGCAAAGACGGCTGATGTCGTCACGGAGCTGCTGAGCCAGCCGGTCAGCTCCCTCGCCTGCTGTGATACATCAAAGTGCGCGGTCCTCGATATCGAATGCCCTAACGTCGGCTTTGTGCCGGTCATTTCTGATGAATCCTTCTTCAATGCCAAGGGGAAGTCAGACATTGATGTCATAGCTATCAGGCCGGTTGAGATAACGCGCGTGGTCGGGAAGGCCGGGCAGGCAGAGATTTACGGCCGCTGGCTGAACGGCCTGGTCTTCGATCACAGCGCCCGGGGCGTGGCAGGGCGAACATTGAGCGGTCTGATCGGCGTCCGGCTCTGGCGCTAGCTGCGGCCGGCCGCGTCGGAAAGAAAGAATGGGCATCCGGCAAAGCATCGATACAAGAGTTGACGAGAGGAAGGACAGCAGACTGGTGACAAGAAGGGAGACACAACGATGGGACTATTTCGCGGCAGAGCGGCATTCGTGCTGGCCCTGGTAATGGGGCTGGTGGCGGCTCTGGCAGCATATCGGTACATAGACCAGCGCTCGAAGCTGCCGCCGCCGCCCATCGAGATGACCAAGGTAGTGGTGGCGGCCCAGGACATACCGGCCCGCACCAAGGTCACGGCCGGCATGCTCAAGCAGCAGGAGATGCCCAAGTCGGCCAAGCATCCCGACGCCCTCGCCTCAGTGAAGGATGCGGAGGGAAAGGTGACCCGGCTGGCCATCAGCGAGGGCGAGCAGGTGTTGAACAAGAAGTTCACCGCCCAGCGGGAGGAATCGGGCCTGACCTTCTTCGTGCCCCCCTCCAAGCGGGCGGTGTCCATCAAGGTGAACGAGGTCATCGGCTCCGGCGGCAACATCCTGCCGGGCGACCGGGTGGACATCATTGGGGTGTTCAATGCCAAGACGATGGGCAAGGATATGGCCTCCATCATCCTGCAGGACATTGAGGTGCTGGCGGTGGCCCAGTTCATGGAGGGCCAGGATGAGGAAGCGGCCAAGGGCGTCGTCGACACGGCGGGCAGCGCCTTTGGCGGGGGCGGCCAGAAGGGGCAGGCCACCCCGGTGGCCGGCCGTCCCAAGCCCCAGCCGGAGGCCAAGTCGATCACGGTGGCCGTGGACCCCGAGCAGGCCCAGCGGCTGGTGCTGGCCGAGGCGCGAGGGGAGCTGCGTCTGGCGCTGCGGCCCTACAAGGATGCTGCGGTGGTGGATGTAGCGGAGGCGACGCTGAGCACGATAAGCAGTCCGCTGAAGCAGGGGCAGGCGCAGATCACGGCGGTATCCATCTCGCCCACCCGGCTGAAGGCGGGGGACAAGATGGAGGTGCAGATCACGGTGAAGAATGTGTCCACGGCGAACATCAAGAGCCAGGGGCCGGACCCCGGCTTCACCTATGTGCAGGGCCAGACCTTTCACTCGCAGAACTTCGCCTCCCGTGATGGGTCGTACCGGGTGGGGATCAACTTTGGGGGGCAATCGGCGGTGCCGTTCCCCTACCGGTGGGGGTTTGGCTCGGACCTGCCGCCGGGGGCGAGCGTGACGGTGAAGGGGAGCATCATGGTGACCAGCGACTTCGAGGCGACGAACTACTGGGCGGGTTTGATTCTGGAGCCGGCGCAGGTGGTGCAGGACAATGTAGGGATCACGCAGGTAGCGGCGTCGGCGGCGAACAAAGTGGTGGTGGCGGTGGACAGTGCGTCGGTGCGCAGTGGGCCGACGATCAGCTCGGGGGTGATTGATGAGGTGCCGTTTGGGACGGAGCTGAGCGTGCTGGGCCAGGAGGCGGACTGGTACAAGGTTGAGGTGCCGAAGACCGGCAAGCAGGGGTATGTGTCGGCCGGCTGGATAGCGGCGCCCCGCTAGTGAGGACGGCAATGGACGATATCAGGCTGCTGGAAGTGAAAGTCCTGCTGGTGGAGGACCGGCCCGAGGAGCGGGTAGCCCTGCAGCGCCAGTTGGGGCTGAGCAAGGTGAATGCGGTGATCGTGGGAGAGGCGGGGGTCGATTCCGAGGCGCTGACGATGATGGAGGGCCTGCGCCCGGATGTGGTGCTGCTGGGTCTGGAGGAGCCGCTGGCGCGGCCCCTGCGGATCCTGGAGTCGCTGACCGTGGCGGGCACCGCTCCGGTCATCGCCGTCTCCTCTATAGGAGACCGCGAAGCGCTTCGCAAGGCCATGCGGGCCGGCGCACGAGAGTATCTGGTCAAGCCGCTCAAGCTCGAAGACCTCACCAAGACCATAGACACCATCATTGCGGTAGAACGGCGAAGAAGGCTCTTGCTGAGTCGCGGCCCCGGCACGGGGACACTGGGCGAAGTAATCGCGGTGCTGGGCGCCAAGGGCGGGGTCGGCAAGACAACGCTGGCCACCAATCTGGCCGTCGCTCTGGCCCAGGAGACCCGGCGCCGCGTGGGCGTGCTGGACCTGAACCTGGAGATGGGCGACGTGCCGATAATGCTGGATATCGTTCCAGAGAAGACCATCGGCGATGTTCTGGGCGTAATCGACCGGCTGGACCCGGAGCTTCTGAAGCGTTTTCTGTCCAGCCATCCCTCGGGGGTCCAGGTGCTCTCCTCAACCGGGGAATTCAAGCACATGAATGGGACCACCAACGACGAAATCGGACGGATCGTGGAAATCATGGCCAAGAGCTTTGATTACGTTGTCGTCGATACGGCGCCGCGATTGAGAGGCACTTTCCCGAGTGTTCTGGAACGCTCGAACATGGTGCTGGTGGTCTCGACGCCTGATATTCCCTGTCTCAAGAACACCAGGATGATGCTCGATATGCTGAAGTCGCAGCGCTCCTACAGCGACAAGGTAAAGCTGGTGCTGAACAATCCGTACAAGGCCAGCGGGGTGAAGCCTGACGAAGCCGGAAAGGTGCTGGACTATCCCGTGTTCTGGAGGGTCCCCTACGACTCCCTGGTGCCGCAGTGCATCAAAGTGGGCAAGCCGTGCCTTGAAGTGAGAGCACGGGCAAAGATATCGCGCAACCTGGTCGATCTGGCCAGGATCCTCAGTGGCGAGGCGAGAACTTCCAGAGGGCTATTCGGCATATTTGGCAGGTAGAAGGCAGCGTGGCTGCTGGGAAAGGAATCAGAATGGCGATAAACCAAGTGGCAGAACGAGGCAATGGACATCAACCTAATGGACACTATGCCTCTGAACATTCGTTGACCGAAGACAATCATATCGTGGGTCCAGACGAGCAGCCAGGCGATCCGTTTATGGACTTGAAGTTCAGCATTCATGAGCAGCTAGTCAGAGTGCTGGATGTGCAGAAGCTGAACGGAGGCGACCCGGCCAAGGTCCGGCCGTCGGTAGAAGAAGCCGCCGGGCTGTTGTTGCTGAAGGAAGGGATTCCGCTCACTCGAGCGGAACGGGCGCGCCTGGGCACAGAGATTGCCGACGAAGTGCTGGGGCTAGGCCCCCTGGAGCCGCTGCTGCGGGACCGGAGCGTAACGGAGGTCCTGGTAAACCGGCCCAACCAGGTGTACGTCGAACAGAAGGGCATTCTCTACCTGAGCCGGGCGGTCTTCAGGGACGATGCTCACGTGATGCGAATCATCGACCGCATCCTCGGGCCAATCGGCCGTCACGTGGACGAGGCATCCCCAATGGTGGACGCCAGGCTGGCCGATGGCTCCCGGGTCAACGTGGTCATACCGCCGCTGGCCCTCGACAGCCCGACAGTGAGCATCCGCAAGTTCTCCAGAGACGTCCTCACGGTGGATGACCTGCTCCGCTTGGGCACGCTGAACGCCGCACTGGTGGAGCTCTTGAGGGCGTGCGTCGAGGGGAAAGTGAACATCGTCATCTCTGGCGGGACTGGCACCGGGAAGACCACCTTGCTGAACATCCTGTCCTCGTTTATCCCTCCCGTCGAGCGGATAGTCACCATCGAGGACCCGGCCGAGCTCCAATTGCAGCAGCCTCACGTGGTGCGCCTGGAAACCCGCCCACCGAACATCGAGGGCAAGGGACAGGTCGTTCAGCGAGATCTGGTGCGCAATGCGCTTCGTATGCGCCCTGACCGCATCATCGTGGGTGAGGTGCGTAGCGGCGAGGCTTTCGATATGCTGCAGGCGATGAACACGGGCCACGAAGGGTCCCTCACCACCGTCCACGCCAACTCTACACGAGATGCCCTGGCCAGAATCGAAAATATGGTGCTGATGGCCAGCCTGGACCTGCCGGTGAGGGCCATCCGCGAGCAAGTCGCTTCTGCCCTGAACCTGATCGTCCACCTCAGCCGCCTGGCCGACGGCAGCCGCCGGGTGGTCCGGGTGACCGAGATAGCTGGTATGGAGGGAGACATCATCACTGTCCAGGATATCTTCGAGTTCCACTACCTCCAGGGCTATCGTGAGGGAGACAGATTGGCGGGCGAGCTGAGGCCCACCGGCCTACGGCCTAAGATTGTCGATCGCTTGGAAAGGCGAGGCATATTCCTGCCACCGGACTCGTTCTCGCCGGAGGGAAGTGGGCGATGGAACCGCCGGTAATAGTTGCTCTTGGTGCGACTTTCCTCAGCGTTATGTTGTTCCTGGTCGGCGTTTATGACCTGAGCAGAAGACGGCAACTGATCTCGGAGCGGCTGCAGCGGTACGACACTCTGAGCAGCAGAGCGGCTGCCGAGGCGCTCGCCCCGGGCACCGGGGGTGTGCTGCGCGACCGTAGCTTGAGCTCGTTCAGCGCGCTTGACCAGCTCCTGCGAGGGAGCGGGTTAGGCGAGGGGATGGCCCTGGACCTGGCCCGGGCCAACCTCTCGCTCAGAGTGGGAGAATACCTGCTCATTCGGCTGCTTGCCGCGCTGGTCCTCGCGTTGCTCCCGCTGATGATGGACGTGTCGCTGCCGGTCATTGTGCTCGCCGCACTGGTGGGCTTCTACCTGCCCAGGCTCTATGTCTCGCATCGCGAGCGCACGCGGGTGAGAGAGTTCAACAACCAATTGATGGATGCCACCACGATGATAGCTAACTCGTTGAAGGCCGGCTTCAGCTTCATCCAGGGCCTCGAGCTCGTCTCAAAAGAGATGCCTGCTCCTATATCCGAGGAAATATCTCAGGTCCTGGGAGAGATGAATCTCGGTAGCAGCGCCGAGGATGCGCTGGTCAACCTGACCAAGCGGGTTAGAAGCTACGATCTGGACCTCATCGTCACGGCTATGCTGATTCAGAGGCAGGCGGGCGGCAACCTGTCGGAGATACTGATCAACATCTCCCGCACGATTCGCGATCGCATACGGATGCAGAACGAGATCCGCGCCCTCACCGGCGAAGTGAGAATATCGGCGTACATTCTCGGCGCTCTCCCTATAGTCATGATGGTCGCCCTGACCTTCATCAACCGCGGCTACTTGCTGGAGCTGCTGACCAATCCCACCGGGCAGATAATGCTGGCGGCGGCGGCAGTTATGGAAGTGCTGGGGTTCATCGTGCTTCGGCGGATGGCAGCCATCGAGGTGTGAATCGCTCTCCCCGCTGAGCGCGTCGCTGGATAGCTGGAGGGAACAGAAAATGGTCGTGATAGTCTCGCTCCTGGTGTTCATCAGCGTCGTGCTGCTCGTCCTGGCCGTCGGCAGGCCGCACGGCGAGACCGCGGAAGGTCGCCTCGAGAGATACGGGTATGGACCAGGCTCGCACAGGGTCAGGGACTTGTCGTTGCCATTCTCCCGACGGGTCATCTTCCCCGTCCTGCGGAGCCTTGCCCGGATTGGCGCTGCTCTGACCCCAGGCAGCATCAAAGAAAAGACCGAAGAGCAGTTGGTGCTGGCGGGCAACCCGTACGGGCTGAGGGCGGCCCCCTTCCTCACCGTGGCATTCGCCATTGGACTGAGCGTACCGGTGCTGTACGGGGCAGGGGTCACGCTGGGCCAGGGCAACCCTATGCGGGGGGACAACTATCTCATCGCTCTGTGCCTGGCGGTGCTATCGGTCTACGTGCTGCCCAGAATGTGGCTGTCACTGCGGGTGTCAGCCAGGAAGCGGAAAATAGAGAAGACGCTTCCCGACGCCCTGGACTTGATTACCATCTCCGTGGAGGCCGGGCTGACGCTGGAGGCAGCGCTGGCCCGGGTGGTCGCGAGGAGCAAAGGGCCGCTGGCGGACGAGTTCGGCCGGGCGCTGCAGGAAACGGGCCTGGGCAAGGACCGTGCGATGGCCCTCAGGGATGTCAGCAAGCGAACAGGGGTGGCCGACCTTCAGTCTGTTGTCGCTTCGTTGATCCAGGCCGAGGAGATGGGGACGAGCATCGGGAACGTGCTGCGCGTGCAGTCCGATGCCGTGCGGGTGAGGCGGCAGCAGCGTGCCCAGGAGCAGGCTATTCAGGCCCCGGTCAAGATGCTGGTGCCCTTGATCCTGTTCATTCTGCCGACGATGTTCGTCGTGATCCTGGGACCGGCTGTCCTCAGAATAGCCGCCATCTTCAAATAGCAGACGGCGAATCCCTGGAGGTAGGGACGTTGCGGGAGAAGAGCATCGAAAGGCCGGCTTGCCGTCACCTGGGATTGGCTGGAGACCATCAGGTACATACCTCGGCGCCTACCGAGCACCACCGCTGCTACTTCTGGAAGGAAGGGGTCCGCATCGACCTCGGCCTGCAGGACCGATATTGCCTTTCCGCGATGCACCCCGAGTGTCCGTGGTCGTCCATCGGCAGAGACGGGCAGCATCACCTGGAGCGCGAGTTTGCGGTTCTGCTGTCCCTTGTCGGGCTTGTGGGTGCGCTGGCGTTGAACGGGGCGCTGCAAGCCTGGAGGTCGGTCCAGTGGCTTCTTCGCACTCTGGAAACGTGGGCCGGAGTTGTCCTCAGAGAGGTAGCGATGCCGGCAGTGAAGACAGCCCTGCGATGGTCGTGGCAGGCTCTCCTGTCCAGATTGTCCGGCTCGACCCTCTTCATCGAGAGGGTCGTCACGCGGGGTGCACGCTCCGCTCTAGCGCTCGGGGCGGGGATTCTGGCGCGGCCCAAGCCTGCCGGGCAGGTGGCGCCAGGGATGGACGCCGATATCGGGCTCTCGATGGAGGTGGGTGTGAGTATGGGGCCGCGAGAAAGTGAATGGAATGCTGGCGACCGCTTCGCCCGAGAGACGGAGATCGAGCTTCACGATAAAGGGGTCCGGCTGTGGAGGGATTTCAATGCAGGCGATCGGGAGGGGGCGGCTGTCCTGGGTCTCTCGGGGCCTCCACTGGAGGTCGAAGGCGTCAGGACTACGGACCGGAGCGGGACGGCAGGCAACCCCTCCTGCGTGCCGGCCTCCGCGCTTCCGGCGCTGGCTGGCGGTGGGCGTTCCGCCGGGTATGCGCCTTCGTTGGAGGCCCTGCTGAGCCAGGGCATCAAAGCCTTGAATGAAGGAAAAGAAGACGTGGCGAGGGGATTCTTCGTCGTGGCCACTGGCCTGCATCCGGATTGCTCCGAGTCGTGGCGGTGGAAATCGAGAACGGCGATGGACTTGCCGGAGCTGATTGCCTGCCTCGAGCGGGCGCTGGTCATAGAGCCCGAAAACGAGAAGGCCAGGGCAGACCTGGAGTGGGCCCGGCAACGGTACGATGGCGAGCAGAGCAGGTCCGGCCAGCGGGCCCGGCTGCCCGGCCGCGTGGGCGGGCAAGCGAGAGGCCATCGGATGAGGGCGATGGTTAGGGCTATGTGGTATGCCGGCGGCACGGCGAGCCTGCTGCTCGGGCTGCTCTGGATAGCGGCCGGGTTCGCCTTCATTCTAGCGCCCAGGACGGTCCTAGCCGAGTACGAAGTGGCCGGGATATTGCCGGTCCTGACGCTCCCCGACCTCCCTATCTCCAGCTTCGACTTCTATCCTCTGGTCTATCAGTTGACAGGATTCCTCCCCGACTTCAACCTCTTGGCCGTCATTCCACTGCTGGTCGGCACCACACTGCTGCTCGTCAGCGACGGGCTGCTCTCCCGGCAGTCAGGCTCCGTATTCTGGCTGCTGTTGGCTGTGGCCGGGGCAGGCGCTGGCTTGCGCCTGTACTCGCCGGCCCAGGAGTCGCTGGTTGCCGTGTCGGCCCTCGGCGCTGTGGCGGTGCTGTGCACTTTGCTGGGATGGGCGAGCGCTCGGTGGTGGCCTGAGGCAGAGGGTACGGCATAGGAAAGCGGGGCGGCAGCCAGCACCTATGACTGCTGCAGCGCAATCAATGTATCCCGGGTAGAAACCGGGCGGTGCGCTGGCGGTACGCTTCGTACTCCGGGAAGGCGTCCTGCAGCGCCTTCTCCTCATTGAGCGCACGCCAGTACTGAAGGCCGCAGTGCAGGGCGAAGACCATCCCCATGAATGGAGACGCCGTCGCCACGACCAACCCCAGGAGCGAGACCGCCTCGGACAGGTAGAGCGGATGCCGTATCCTAGCGTACGGCCCGCGCGTGACCAGACCCCGTGCCTCAGGCAGCACGCCGAAACAGCGACCCAACGCCAGCAGACTCGCGATAGAGAGGCTGGTGCCGAATAGCATCAAAGCGCTCGACAAAGCCATTATCGTGAGGTCATCCTCGCGGGGCGTGGCCGCCACCGGGATAGCCGGCAGAAACGTGCCGGCCAGGGCTACCAGCGCGCCCGGCAGCGGGCTGTGCGGGCCGATTACCGGCCGCCTGAGGATGAAGAGAGCTACCACGATTGAAAGAAAGACAATCGTCAGTCCGCGTTGGAGCGTGACCGAAAGCGTCAGCGGAGAGGTGTAGTCGATCTCCGCCGCAAGACGCTGGACAAATGCCTGCAGTCTGGCCAAGAGGGCAGCCCCGAACACGCCGGCAGGAAACACGCGGGACAGGAACATCTCGCCGACGAAGTGGAGCAGGGCCTTCCTAAAGGGTTGCCCGGCAGGGGAAGAATGGCTGGTTAGCATAGACCGAAGCCGTCCGCTCCTCGAGCAGAAAGGCAGGGCTGTGGCCGTCCCTGCCCCTTTCGCCCCACCAGGATCGCGACTTGCATAACTCTGTCCGGGTCGCTCCAGGCGGAGCGAGGGTGCATTTGCTGGGCTCGACTGCATGCAGGAGAAATCCACGCACGCGACAGGCGAGCCAACATCCTGCATTTTGCAGTTCTCATACTAATCATGACCGCGCTGCCCCGGCGTGTCAAGCTAAGGGCCGATGAAATCTCATCGGGCCGCCGCGCCATCTCGAATGCTAGCTTATGCTCTTGCCGGATCGTGAAAAGGTGCTATTATTGGGGTCAGCAATTGGGACCGGCGATTCGGCGTGAAGCGGGTCCTCATTGCACAGATCACATGGTCAAGAGGGTCTCGCAGCTATGGCCGACGGCACAGCCTATGTTCCTCTCGATCTTTGGGATCTTCGTACGGACCTGTCCTTCGCTCCTGAGCTCTATATCAACGAGGGGGGAAGGTACGTCCTCTACCGGGCGGCCTCGCTGCCGTTTGGGATGGAGGACTGCGAACGTTTGCTGGCGAGCGGGGTGACGTGCCTTTGGATTCCCGTGGGTGTCGACGCCGGCTCAAGACAGCATCTGATGTCTCTCCTTTCTCTCCCTGACCAGGAGGTGCCCCCCGCGACTAAGTCGACGCTGCTGTACGGGTCGGCCACTGCGATTGCCGAGCGGACGATGGCCAGCACGTTCTCCGAAGATTCGCTGCCCGAGGTGCAGGAGCTGGTAGAGGTAACTGCCAGCTATCTTGCACAGAGCCGGGCCGGCTTCGCCGCGCTGCTCTCTGTGATGCACCACGATTTCTCGGTGTACAGCCACGCCGTGAACGTGGCGACGTATGCTCTGGCGCTGGGCAGGTTCATCGGCATCGTCGATCATAAGGACCTTCAGAACCTAGGGCTCGGCGCAATACTTCACGATACGGGCAAAATCAAGGTGCCCAAGGAAGTGCTGAACAAGCCGGGGCCGCTCTCCGGCGACGAATGGGACATCATACATCAGCACCCCCTATGGGGGGCCGAGACGCTGCGCTCGATGGTGAGACTGCCGGAAATCGTGCCGACCATCGTCATTCAGCACCACGAACGACTGGACGGGTCGGGGTATCCGATGGGCCTCCGGGGAGAGGACCTGCATCTGTTCTCCGTGATTGTGGCGCTGGTCGATTCCTATGATGCATTGACTGGCCAGCGGCCGTACAGGCTGGCTTTGACCCCGTATCAGGCGTTATCGATATTGAAAGAGCAGGCGCTGGGGGAGCGGGACGCGCTCCTGTGCGCCCACTTGATCCGCCTTCTCGGCGAGCCGTCGAAAGTCAGCGCCGTTGGGCGAAGGTGATACCGCGCTTCGTCGAGGCGCCTGCAGACCATCGCGAGGCCAGGCCGAGGGAATCGAGCCCACCAAGGTCTTTCGGTTATCGAGAGCGAGCGTGCTTTCGTAGGGGCGCACACGCGGGTGCGCCCAACTCTCCGGGGCCGACACGCGGGTCGGCCCCTACATTTGGGGAGACACGCGTGTCAGCCCCTGCGCACGATAAACAATCGAAAGACCCTGTCGAGCCCGCGGACCAATTGACTAGTCGCGCCCAAACCGATAGTATAGTGTCATTGGTGTAAACACATTGTGGCCCCATACCAGCTAGTAGAGGAAGGGCGTATGTTGGACAAGCGGTGGCTCCTGGTCGCGATGCTGGCAGCCCTGGCTTTGCTGCTGGTCGCGTGCGGTGATAGTGGCCTGCCCAAGCAGCCGGGCGAATACGCGATTCAGCCCAAATCCATAACCTATGATGGCCAGGATTACTCGTTCTACTGGATAGACAAAGACAAGTCCATCCATCGGGCCTCGAAAGAGGACCTCAAGATGATGGGGGACACGCGCACCTACCTTGAGATGCAGGGCAAGGAGCCTATCCTCCATCTGTCGTCCGATGACCCCATCGCCGTCCAGGCAGAGGACCGGCACGGCTCCTACAGTAGCCCGTGGTTCCCGTTCATGGCGGGGGCTATGGTGGGCAGAATGACCGGGCCGAGCAACCAGCCGTATGCCGGCTCACCGCCCACCGATCCGCATACCCCGACGTATCATTATCCTCCAGCCGACACATTCGGCAGGGACGACACCCTGCAGGGCAGCATCACTAACAACAAGCCATCAGCCCCGGACTATGGAAAAGTCAGCCCTGCCCCGAATGCGGTCAGTGGCAAGAGCGAGGGTACCGGCGCGGGTACGGCGGCCAGCGGCAAGTCGGGCACGACGGCCGGTCAGAGCGGCGGCACCGGGTCGGGCGCCGCCGCGTCCGAAAAGGGTGGATTCAAGTCCGGTGGCAGCAGCTACTCGTCGAAGGGCGGCACCACCGGGAGCCCGAAGGTGGGCGGCGGCTCCGGAAAGAGCAGCAGCAGCTCGGGGAAAAGCAGCGGGTCTAGCGGCCGCTCCAGCGGAGGGCGCTCCGGCGGGGGCGGACGCGGCGGTGGAAAATGAGGCTGGATTGGGCAGGCCATCGCCTGACAGAAGCCAGCGGGGCATCCACACCGCCTTCCTGGCTGGCCTGGGCGAAGCACAGCATCCCCATCGTCTATTTCGTGTGCCTCATCGCGTGGGAGGTATGGGACTCCTATCAAGATAACCTCCCGGCCGGTCCACTGACCCCCGGCGCTTTGCTGGCTGATCCGCTGGCTCTCGGGTTGAGCCTTCTCACAGTGGCGTACCTGACGCTCATCATTGCCGCCTACGTGCGGCGGGGACCGGCGGCACCCTTGCGGCGCGGCGATTGGTGGTCGCAGACCGTTGCACTGCTGGGGGCGAACCTGCTCACCCCTCTGTCTCTGCTGCCGCTGACATTCCCTGACCTGGAAACGCTGGCGGTTGTGACCGGGCTGGCAGGCCTGGCATTTTCGTTCTGGGCTATGTGGCACCTGGGCACGGCCTTTAGCTTGGTGCCCGAGGCGCGCCGGCTGGTCGCGACGGGACCCTACCGTTGGGTCCGCCATCCGCTATATCTGGCCGGATTTGTGATTGGCCTGGGGCTGCTCGCCGTCAAGCTGTCGCCATCTGCGCTGGGCCTGTTCCTGGCCTTCGCTGGCAGCCAGATGTTGCGGCTGGACTACGAGGAAAAAGTCCTCACGGAAGGGCTGCCAGAGTACCGCAGCTACCGGCGACGGACCTGGGCACTCGTCCCGTACATTTTCTAGCGGAGGAAGCAGTGGAGCAGCTATTGTTGCTGGTCGTGCTCATTGCACTGGGGGCCCTGGCCTATTATTTGCTCAAGATGAGACAAGCGGGCAGGCCGAAAGAGGATCTGGGTCCAGTTTCAAAGACCGTGGCCGATCTGGAGCCGGGCGACGGCATCGCGTTCTGGGATGGAGAGAACTGCCTGGTGGACAACGTCCTGCGTTGCAGCGAGGAGGTAGGCTCGCGCAAGACAGGATGGCAGTGGGCACTCTTGAGCAATGGGCGGCTCATAGAAGTGGCGCCGGATGGCAATTCCATATACGATCGGCCGGAGGTGCTCCATCAAGGCTCGGCAGCTTTCGAGGAGCTCACCGGCGATGAAGGCATCCTGAAGACCTTCGAGCAGCGGGTCCGGGAAGGGGTGTCCGGGTCGCAGCCGGTGTACTATAATCACGGCGGTACCGATTTCCGGGTGAAGAGCACAGGCACGTTCACGGCGAATGTCAGCGGCAAGCCCTTGACCCAGGAAGTCTGGCGAGATATCAGCTCGAATGCCGGCGACAACGTCTATTTTGAGATGGAGTCAGATGCCGGGCAAATGGCGCTGGGGATCTGGACGAGCCATATCGCCTGGCACGTTGGGCAACCTCTGAAAGAGTCAGACATAGACAGCATTTATCCCATGCAAAAAGGAGGCAGCAATCGATGACCCCAGAGGTCGAACGCTTCTTGATCGGTCTTGGCAACACTATTCTTTGGTCCACGGTATCCATTGTCATCGTCGTCGCCGTGTTCGAGGTGCTCGATCGAAAGTACAAGCTGATGAACGAGATCTTCGAGGAGAACAGCACCGCCGCCGCGGTCCTGGCCGCGAGCTTTGTACTGGGCGTCTTCTACGTGGTTGCCCAAATCGTGATACACTAGATGCACAGCGGGGCCGACGCGAATAACGCGAGTGCAGGGAGGGACAGAGATGGCTATCCTTAATCGAGTATCCAACATCCTTCGAGCCAACATCAACGACATGCTGGACCATGCAGAAGACCCGGAGAAGATGCTGAACCAGATTTGCCGGGACATGGCGCAGGCGATCCAGGAGGCCAAGGCCCAGGTCACGGAGACCATTGCCCAGGAGAACCTGCTGAAGAGCAACCTGGAGAACGCCAGGAATATGGCTGCCCAGTGGCAGGAGAAGGCGGAGCTGGCGGTAGAGAAAGGGCGCGACGATCTGGCGCGGGAAGCCCTGCACCGCAAGCGAGACTTCGAGGGCAACGCGCAGGTCTACGAGACGCAGCTCGCTTCGCAGCACCAGATGGTGGACAAGCTGAAGGCTGACCTACAGGCGCTGGAAGAGAAGTATGAAGATCTGCTGCGCAATCGGGAGGTGCTAATCGCTCGACATAAGATGGCCGAGGCGCAGCGAAAGATCCAGACCACCGTATCGGCCGCCTCTGCCGTCGACTACACGAGCGATCTGAACCGGATGGAGGAAAAGATCCGCCTCGAGGAGGCGCGGGCCGCCGCCTCGGCCGAGATGGCCGGCGCCACCCTCGACGCGCAGTTCGATGCGCTCACCTCCGGCCAGAAGGATTCGGCTGTGGATGACGAGCTACAAGCCTTGAAGGAGAAGAAGGGGAAGGCTTAGCGCAGGACAGGCCTTCCGCACAATTCCACTGGTATCCTGGTCCCGGCCGGCTGACAGGGACGCGTCCGGATGGGGCAAACGAAGAGAGAGGGCACGGGTCTCCGCGCCCTCTCTGACTCCTCCTGTGTTATATGGTAGAACGCCGGCCTATCCGGCGCCCTTCACCGCACCGGCGGTCAGTCCTTCGACCATGAACTTCTGAGCATAGATGTAGATGACGACCACCGGTATGGCCATCGCCAGCGATGCGGCCATCATCAGCCCCCACGGGAAGATGTCGCCACGCACCATCTGGGCCAGGCCGATGGAGAGGGTGAAGTTGCTTTCACTGCGCAGGAATACCCAGGCGAAGAGGAACTCGTTCCATGCCTGTGTGATGGTGTAAAGAGCGGCAGCCATCACCGCTGGTGCAGTGAGCGGCAAGACCACCCGGAAATAGGCCTGCAGGCGATTGCACCCGTCGATCAGGGCCGATTCCTCGATCTCCTCCGGGATGGAGCGGTAGTAGCCCATCAGCATCCAGCTCGCGAACGGCATTGTGAAGGTCGGATATGCCAGCATCAGCGCCAGCAAGCTGTTGGTAATATGGAGGGCCTGGAATATCTGGTACAGTGGTATGAACATCAACGCGCCGGGCATCAAGTAGGCTACTAGCACGATGGTGGCCATTGCGCCGGCACCCCTCCATCGCAGGCGCACGAGAGCGTACGCACCCAGGCCCGCTGCCACGATGGCGACCAGGGTGGCGATGAGGGCCACCAGCAGCGTGTTCTGGAACCAGAGCAGGAAGGCCGTCTCGCCGAAGAGCTGCTGGAAGTTGAGCATGGTCCACGGCTCAGGCCAGAAGATGCTCTTGGCCGAGCGTATCTGCAGGTCGGTCTTGAAGGCGGTGGTTACTATCCAGTAGAAGGGAAAGAGCTCGAAGAACAGGAGAGGGACCAGGCAGAGCGGGACAAGCAACCCGCCCAGCCGCTTGGAGAATCGGAGGGCCGTCAGTTGCCGCGCTTCGTTGCCTCGGATGTACAGCGCTCCGAGGCCCCGGCTGATGTTGCCCAGGCCGATCTCGATGCCCCAGGAGACCATGCCCAGCAGCCAGCCGATAATCTGCAGCAGCACAGCGAACGGCCACGATACCACATTGTAGATGATAGCGGCTGTCCCTCTTGCCGCGGCTTCGGTTGCTTCGGTCGCCCTGGTGCCCGCCCGCATATACCGGCTCAGGATGAAGATGAAGATAGCGAGCACGGGGGCCATCGTCATCGCCACCGCTACGCCGGCGCTGGTGCGCAGGGCGTTGAGGGCGTACTCGTAGGCCAGGATGGAGTACATACGGGTGGCTCCACCGGGCCCGCCGCCCGTCAGCATATAGACGATGCCGAAGGCATTGAAGGTCCATATGGTAGACAGGAAGGTGCAGACGATGATCACGTACCGGAGACTGGGAAGCGTGATGTGAATGAAGCGCCCCCAGGCATTGGCCCCGTCCACTGCCGCCGCGTCGTACATCTCCTGGTCGATGGCCTTCAGGCCGGCGAGGAGCACGACGGTGAAGAATGGGATACCTTTCCAAACGTTGACCACGATTACAGCCGGCAGGGCAAGGTTCGGATCGCCCAGCCAGGGAATGCCCTTTTCGATGATGCCCAGCATCAGCAGCAACTGGTTTATGCCGCCGAAGATGGCGTCGTATAACCCCCGCCAGGTCAGGGCGGTCACTACTTCTGGAATGATCCAGGGCAGTAACACGAGCCCGGTGAGAACGTTGCTGAAACGCTTCACGTTGTGAAGCAACAAGGCAGCGATAAGCCCCAGTATGAACTTGAAAAGGATGGAAAAGGCGGTGAAGGTGACGGTCACCGAAACGGCCCGTCGGAACTGCGCATCCTCCCAAAGGCGGATGTAGTTGTCAAGCCCGGTCCAGGGCCCGACCCTAAACCCCACGGTGTTGGTGAAGCTCATATAGAGGGCGTTTACGAACGGCCAGCCGATCAAGCCGAACAGCAGCAGAAACATAGGCAGAACGAAGAGGTATGCCGTCCGCCAGTCGCTCCCCAGAACTGCTTCGCTCCGCCGGGCCCAGACTCTACGTGCCGGTCTGGCGATGGTGATGGCTTCGGCGCTTGAATCCACGGCGCTGTTTGTCTCCAAGCGTGTGAACCTCCTTTCCGGTTTCCGGCCAATCTCGGAGGGTGCAACCCTTTAGTGAACTCCAGAAGGGGAAGGCCACCTGCTCCCGTCGTATTGCGCCTTCCCCTTCGACGCGGTTACTTGGCCACTCGTGCAACTGGGCCGCTGGCCCACCAGGCGGGCGAACCGATGAGACCAGTTGCGGGTGTGCTCCCGACCGATGATCAGGCTTTGACCGCCTTCATCCCGAATTCCTTGTAGATCTGGACAGCGCGGTCGTGGGCGGCCTTCACGGCATCCTCTATCTTCGTACCGCCGAGCACCGCTCCGGTCATATCGGTAAGGACATTGGCGCCCTTGACCGCAGCAGCCGCGGCCGTAGGAGGTCCCGGCCAAGGATCGGCGTATCCGGGATCCGGATCGTCCCACACCCCTTTCTTCCATGCCATCGAATTGCGGTCGGCTTTGATGAAATCGTAGTCCCACATCTTTTCGTAGGCGGGCGCGGCGTAGCCGAGGGCAGTCTTGAACATAGGCCGAGCTATTTCATCATCAAGAAGCGCCTTGATGAGTTCTTTCGCCGCGGCTACGTTCTTCGAACCCCTGAAACTCCAGAATCCACTGCCCGCTCCATCGGATTTTTGGCGTTTTGGCCCGCCAGGCACCGGACGCCACACGATCTTGTCCGCGAAGGGCAACTTGTCCACCACGGCTTTGGCATACATCGTGCCCGCGTTCTGGGTGACCGCGATCTTGCCGGCCAAGAAAGTCTCATTGTTCTGGGGGTCAGTCCAGGCCCCGACGCCCGGCGGGAGCATCTTGGCCCACTTGGGGTCTTGGTATATCTCCGTGAGCCACTTTATCCCGGCAACGGTCTCGGGCGAATTCAACACGATGTACTGGCCGGTCTCTTCGGTGATGGAGCCACCCCACGCAAGAATCGTGTTCAAGACCAGGCTGTGGCCATCGCCGCAGCGGTTGATGGTCATCCCCCAGCCCCACATCTCCTTGGCAGGGTCCGATGCCTTCAGGCAAGCATCGCGCAGTTTATCGTAGGTAGCGGTGTCCTTTTCCACGTCGAGGCCCGCGGCTTTGAAGATGTCCTCCCGCACCCAGTATTGCCCGAGCCGCCCGAAGAACGGAGCTCTCATCCACTTCCCATCGACCTTGTCGACCTTCTCGAAGTAAGCGTAAGGCTTACCATGGGCGGTGATCATTTCCTTCGTTATATCGTCCATGTCTACCAGCAAGTCGAGGAACTTAAGCTGGTAAGTGATGGCGTCAGAGTGGAACATAAGGTCGGGGGGATCACCAGCCTGGACGGCAGCGGTCAGCTTCTGGATGATGTTGCCACCGGCCAGGAAGCCCTCGGTGTAGGAGATGTCCAGGGGCCAACCCTGACCGTCGCTGTACTTCTGAATGGTATCCCGCACCAGCTTGTTGTGGTCGGGATGCCAGTCCTGCATCTGGATGACCACCAGCTTGTCTTTGACGCTGATTTTGCCCCCTGCCCCTGCGGCGCCGGGCTTCGCGGGCTCAGGAGCTGCGCCAGGGGCGCAGGCCTGGAGGATAGGGGCCGCGGCCAGGGCACCACCGGCCAGAGCTGCGGCCTTAAGGAATGATCTTCGGCTGTACTTGCCATTGGAACCCCGTGCTGTCATCCCGTTCAAAGTCAACTCCTTATCAAGAGATTAACATTAGCTAACCAACCATTGGTCCGGTATGCGCAGATCAGGACACAGAAGCACGTGTAGCCGGTGCCGAGTCATCCTCGTCTCAACACCCTACTTTGAATCAGTTGGGATCTTGGACACCTCCTTTCGTATCAGAGATACGTGCTCGCCGGCGTCGGGCATAATAAGCAAAAAACCGACAACGACTCACCTTCGTTGCCGATCTCATCACTGCTGTTGCCGAGGCCCACGTGCTTGTTGACGCGCAACTTCGTTGTTGTCAAGACGGCTCGGCTTGTCGCTCCAACAAAAGGCTCGTCGCGCCCATAGGGTCGGTCAAGTATTGGCATTTTACGCAACCAGAGTATAGTAGCTGGTCCTGCTCTTGTCAAGTCAATTGCAGAATCAATTGACCACGCGTTGCCTACTTGCTATAATAGACCAGTTTGTTGTCTGGGAGGGGAGCGTGGAGGTACAGGTGAAGGGCGAAATGGCCCAGGTTGAGGATATTCTCGGCAGTTTCCCTCGGGCCGAGCAATCGTTGATCCCAGTCCTTCAGCAGGTGCAGGACAAGCTGGGCTATTTGCCACCAGCAGCCCTGGCCCGCGTGGCTGAGTACCTGCGGCTTTCTCCGAGCCAGGTCTTCGGTGTGGTCACCTTCTACGCCCAGTTCCGCTTAACGCCTCGCGGCAAGCATATGGTCAGGGTGTGCCGGGGGACGGCGTGCCACGTTCGGGGCGGCCCCAGTATCCGCCGCGCGGTTGAGGGCCTCCTGGGCCTGGCTCCGGGCGGCACTACTGAGGACATGCAGTTCACTTATGAGACGGTGGCTTGCCTCGGCGCCTGTGCCCTCGCTCCCGTAATGGTCGTGGACAACCACGTTCACGGACAAATGACCCCTGACAAAGCACGCCAGGTGCTGGAGGCCGCCAAGCCGGCCTGACCAGCACAGCGGGAGAGAAACGGATGGGAACCCAAGCTAACACGCCGCAGAGGCAGACTGTCTACGTCTGCCAGGGCACCGGCTGCTCTTCGTCGCGCTCGCCGGAGATCACCGCACTGTTGCGGGAGGAAGTGGAGCGGCAGGGACTGGCCGGCGGAGTGAAGATCGCCTTCGCCGGCTGCCACGGATTCTGTGAGAACGGCCCTATCGTCATCGTCGAGCCGGAGGGGGTCTTCTATACTCGCGTGACCGTGGACGATGCGCGCGATATTGTCCGTTCTCACCTGGCCAAGGGGCAGATCGTGGAGCGCCTGCTGTACCGCGATCCCGCCACCGGCGCGGTGGCCGTACACTATCCGGAAGTAGCCTTCTATGCCAAGCAGAAGCGCAATGTCCTGCAGCACTGCGGGCACATCAACCCCGAGGAGATCGACGACTACCTTGCGGTGGGCGGCTACGCGGCCCTGCGGAAAGCCCTGACGCAAATGACGCCCGCCGACGTCATCGCCGAGATGAAGCGCTCCGGCCTGCGCGGCCGCGGAGGCGCTGGCTTCCCCACCGGCTTGAAGTGGGAGTTCTGCAACCGTGAGGTGGCCGACCAGAAGTATATGATCTGCAACGGCGATGAGGGAGACCCGGGCGCCTTCATGGACCGCTCGGTGCTGGAGGCGAACCCCCACTCGGTCATCGAGGGGATACTCATCGCCGCCTATGCCATCGGCGCCAGCGAAGGCTATTTCTACATCCGGGCGGAGTACCCCCTGGCCATCCGGCGCATCAACATCGCCCTACAGCAGGCAGCCGAGCGCGGCATGACGGGCGAGAACGTCTTCGGCTCCGGCTTTTTCTTCACCCCCCACGTCAAAAAGGGGGCAGGCGCCTTCGTCTGCGGCGAGGAGACGGCCCTCATTGCCTCCATCGAGGGGCGGCGGGGAATGCCCCGCCCGCGGCCGCCTTTCCCGGCGCAGAAAGGTCTATGGGGCAAGCCTACCACCATCAACAACGTTGAGACGCTGGCCAACGTCCCCCTGATCATCGACCGTGGAGCGGAGTGGTTCGCCGGCTTCGGGACGGAGAAGAGCAAGGGCACCAAAGTCTTCGCCCTCACCGGCCGCGTCCGCAACACCGGGCTGGTCGAGGTGCCGATGG
The DNA here is from genome assembly GCA_023475235.1 of Chloroflexota bacterium. Lineage (GTDB taxonomy): Bacteria > Chloroflexota > UBA6077 > FW602-bin22 > JAMCWG01 > JAMCWG01. The sequence continues at coordinate 1,091 of JAMCWG010000161.1, read as the reverse complement.
GCATCTCCCTCCACGACGTGATCTTCGACATCGGCGGGGGCATCCCCAACGGGCGGGAGTTCAAAGCGGCCCAGACGGGCGGTCCGTCGGGCGGCTGCCTGCCCGCCAAGCTGCTGGACCTGCCGATGGACTACGAGTCCCTCACCCAGGCCGGCTCGATAATGGGCTCCGGCGGCCTGGTCGTGATGGACGAGACCACCTGTATGGTGGACGTCGCCCGCTTCTTCCTGTCGTTCACGCAGGCCGAGTCGTGCGGCAAGTGCGTGCCCTGCCGGGTGGGCACCAAGCAGATACTGGACATCCTGGAGAAGATCACCCAGGGCAAGGGGCGGATGGAAGACCTGGCCCTGCTGGACGAGCTGGCCCGCGGGGTGAATGTCTCCTCGCTCTGCGCGCTGGGGCAGACGGCGCCCAACCCGGTAATGTCGTCGCTGCGCCATTTCCGCCACGAGTATGAGCAGCATATCCTGGAGAAGCGCTGCGAGGCAGCCGTCTGCGAGGCGCTGGTGGACTCGCCATGCCAGCACACCTGCCCGGCAGGAGTCGACGTGCCGCGCCAGTTGCGCCTGATGATGGAGGGCAAGCCCTTCGAAGCGCTGGCGGTGGTGCGGGATTCGAACCCCTTCCCGGCGGTGATCGGCCGTGTGTGCGACCACCCGTGCGAGCGGCGCTGCCGGCGCGGGAAGCTCGACTCGCCCGTATCCATCCGGGGCATCCGGCGGTATCTGGCCGACCTGGTGGAGCAGGACCCCAGGTGGAGCGAAGCGCCATCAGAGGTCAGGCATGAGGAGAAGGTGGCGGTGGTCGGCAGCGGCCCGGCCGGCCTCTCTGCAGCCTACTATCTGGCGCGGATGGGCTACCCGGTGACTGTCTTCGAGGCGCTGCCCGTGGCCGGCGGCATGATGGCGGTGGGCATCCCCGATTACCGGCTGCCGCCCCATGTCCTGCAGCGAGAAATCGCCGCCATCACGCGGCTGGGCGTCGAGATTCGCACCAACAGCCCAATCGGCCCAGATAGGACCCTGGACGACTTGCGGAAGGAGGGCTACCGGGCCTTCTTCGTGGCCGTCGGGGCCCACCGCAGCCAGTCG
>JAMCWG010000062.1 GCA_023475235.1 Chloroflexota bacterium | reverse complement strand
GAGCTCAGCGCTTGGGAGCAGCGACGGAATGCGAAGGCAGGCAAGGTCGACTGGCGTTTCACGACTGCCGACGCTCGGATCAAACTCAAGCATCTCTACCCATCAATCAAGGAGTGATAAGCTACTAGGCGCATCTCGCGCTCCGGTGGCCTCGGGCAAGGAACAACCCTGCCACCGGTAGAGATTACACTATCCCGTTTCGCGGAGCAACGCTGCGAGCCGCCGAGGCAGAGTGCTCTGACAATAACCCTTCATCCAGCCGTGGTCGCCGATTTCGGGCGATGGGCAAGTCTTTTCATTCTCCCACGTCGCTGTCCTGAAGTGCTTTGGGTCCGACAACCACAGAGGCACCGAGACACAGAGTCCCATAGTTGCCGTGCTCTCCGTGCCTCTGTGCCTCGGTGGTGAGACTTATTCGCCGTCGACCCAGCTATTGCCATTGGATAATGGGCAGAAGCAGGAAGAGAAGAAGGGTGAACCTACCATGCCGGCCAGCGGACTCCCGAAGGCGTGCCTGCAACCGGCGGTTGGGCTCACGGAGCGGAGCTATTTCTTTGGCTTGAGGTTGGGCCACGTGCCCTGCCTGCTCGCCTGCCTTCCATCCTTGGCATCTTTGCCGTCCGCGGTCTCCGTCACTACATACGCCGCGTTCGCACCGCATCTGGGGCAAGGAGCGGGCCAGGCGATCCAGCCCTTGGTGAATTCGTGCCAGCAATGACGACACCGGTAGACATACATTAATTCACACCTGCCTCTCGCCCTCGTACTCTCACCAACATCGGCAACCGCACTTCCGCTCCCATCCGCCTGGATGGTCCTCGTACACTGACTGTGCTCATGCACTATTGTACACTTATGCCCGTCGCCTGGCACCCACTCCGCCTATCAAAGGTCCATCGAGCGAGACGGCGCGCGGCAGGCACCCTCCGCAGGGTGCTCTGAAAATAGGTTTTCATCAAGCCGTGGTCGCCCATTTCGGGCGATGGACAAGTCTTTCGGTTATCGAGAGTGAGCGTGCGTTTTGGTAGGGGCGCACCCGCGTGTGCGCCCTGACTGTCCAGGGCCGACACGCGGGTCGGCCCCTACATTTAGCAAGACACGCGGGTCGGCCCCGGCACAGGATAAACAATCGAAAGACCACGGCAGCCTCCGGCCTGAATCTTGCCAGCCGGACAGCAGTTGGTCTAGACTTCCTTCGTACTAAAGAAAAGAGGAGGTTCGGGATGCAGGGGAACACGGCGACGGCTATGGCAGGCAGGAAGATTACGGTGCTGAACCCGATGGGTTACCCTCCGAAAGTGACTGGCAAGCCGATGGCGCCACGCCTCGGCAGCCTGGACGGCAAGACAATCTATCTGGTCGATGCGCGCTTCGACGACTCGGACAAGTTCCTGAAGCAGATGCAGGCGTGGTTTGCCGAGCATATGCCCGGCGTAAAGACGGTGTTCAAGCAGATGTCGAGCGTCTACACGGAGGACGACCCGGCGACCTGGGAAGAGATAAAGGCTAATGGCGATGCCGCCATCATCGGGGTCGGCCATTGAAGTACCTGCGCGCCGGCGGTCGCCGTGCACGGGATGACCATCGACAGCAAGTACGGTGTTCCCACCGTATCCATCCACACTGACAAATTCGAGAGGGTGGTGAAATCGGTAGCCCGCGTGAGCGGACTGCCCGGGGCGAGCATGGCGTTCGTCCCCCAGCCGGTGATGGGCAAGTCGGACCGGGAGCTGCGCGCCTACGTTGATGGCAACGACCCTATAACCGGCAAGCCCGTGATGCAGGAGGTCATCGAGGGACTGATCCGGCCGGTCGGCGAAGCGGTGCTGAAAAACGCCTCGTTCGAGCGGACCACGCCCCGGCTGGTGGAGCCGGACACCGAGGACAACCTGCACCAGTTGTTCCTGGAGAACAACTGGACGGACAAGCTACCCATCATCCTGCCCACCGAGGAGCGGGTGGGCGAGATGCTGAAGCACACCAGCCACAAGCCGCAGGAAGTCGTGGGGCATATGCGGCCGACCGCCTTCCGCGAGTTCTGGGAGTACACCGTGGAGAAGGTGGCGGTGAATGCAGTGATGGCCGGCTGCCGTCCGGAGTACCTCCCCGTCGTCCTGGCCATCGCTGCCAGCGGCGCGACGGCCAGGCACAGCACTACAAGCTCCGCCGCGGCGATGGTCGTCGTGAATGGGCCGGTCCGGCACGAGATCGGGATGAACTGCGGCATCGGGGCGCTAGGCCCCTACAACCACGCCAACGCCACTATCGGGCGCGCCTACGGCTTGCTGTCCCAGAACCTGCAGGGCGGCTCTGTGCCGGGGCTGAGCTATGTAGGCTCGATGGGCAACAACTACGCTTACAACAGCATCACCTTCGCCGAGAACGAGGAGCGCAGTCCCTGGGTGCCGTTCCACGTGCAGCACGGCTTCAAGCCGACGGAAAGCACGGTCAGCGTGTTCGGCGGCTGCCACTTTCTGGCATTCACTCTGGGGGTGCGGGAGAAGTATTGGCGCGAGCAAGTCCAAAACCTGCTGCGGGGCATGGACCCGAACCTGCGCTCCCCTGTGCTCGTGCTGGACCCCATCACTGCCCGGCAGTTCATCGACCGGGGCGGCTTCGACACCAAGGAGAAGCTGATCCAATGGGTCTACGAGAATGCCACGATGCCAGCCAAGGTGTACTGGGACTACCAGCTCGTCCAGAACTACATCTACCCGCGGGCCACCTTCGGTGAGGAGCCCTGGGCCTCGAAGCTCAAGGCGGCGCCGGATGAGCTGATCCCGATGTTCCGCCCTGAAGAAATCCACGTCGTGGTGGTCGGAGGCGAGACCAACGGGTACTGGCGGATCATCAGCGGCGGCTACGACAAGACCGTCTCCGTGGATGCGTGGAGGTAAAGGCGGGAGTTATTCGCCTTCCGGTTCTTCCTCGGGCGCCGGGCCTTCCGTCGGCGTTGCCACCGTCTCCGGCAGGACAGCGGGCACCGGCGTAGCAGTCGGCGTAGGCGGGACGGGCGTAGCCGTGGGCACAGGCGCGAGCAAGAGCCAGTCCGGACCCTCGGCGTAGTCGCTTCCTACGGCGCGCGAGGAGCCGGGGGCGACCTCGACGGCAAAGTGCACCATATAGAGGCCGTAGGGAAGATCCGCTGGGACCGTGAAGAGCCGCGAGCAGACGGTGGCCGCCTGCGGAGGCAGCGGACATGGCACGTGGGTAATGCCGTCGGCATCCTGATACTTCACGCCGAAGGAGCTGATGTAGGCTACCATGCCTACGGATGTAGGGGTGTCGTAAGGGTTGCTGACGCCGTACCAGAGGCGGAACTGCCCGCCGGGGGCGACGACGACCGGCGGAAACCCGGGCGTTGCGGCATCGGCAGCGGACACCTGGCTGGTGGTGAGGACGATGCCGAAGTTCTCGCCGGCGGCGACGGACGGGGCAGCGGGACCGGCGATGGCCACCAGCAGGGCGAGGCCGAGGACGACGCAAGCGGCCAAGGCGACGATGGCTACACACTTGGTGAGCATAACGAACCCTCCTGAGGCCCGGTGGAGCCGGGCGCTTGTTGGCACACGCGTAGTTTAGCACGAATCTCGGCACCGTTGTTGATTCTCCGTCCCCGGCATATAATGCTGGGACATCGGGCAGGGCGGCAACGACCCTCTGTCGACGACGAGAACCCTTGATTGGAGCGGAACGGTGGACATGCGGCTGGCTTTTCTGGGTGGAGCCCAGAATGTTACTGGATCACGCCATCTCCTGGAGGTGAACGGCCTCCGCATCCTGGTGGACTGCGGGATGCACCAGGAGCGAGAGCTCAAGAGCAGGGACTGGGACCCCTTTCCCGTCCCGCCCCAAAGCCTCCACGCCGTGCTGCTGACCCACGCCCACGTCGATCACTGCGGCCTGTTGCCGAAGCTGGTGCGCGATGGGTACCGCGGGCCCATCTACTGCACGGCGGCTACGGCCGATATTGCGAGGATCATCCTCAAGGACACGGCCCACCTGCAGCAGGAAGACGCCGACTTCAAGCGCCGGCGGCACGAGCGAGAGGGGAGGACGGGGCCCTTCCCCGAGGTACCGCTCTACACGATTGACGACGCCGAGGCGTGCTCCCCTCTGTTTTCGCCCGTCCAGTACGAGAGGCCGACGACTATAGACGGCGGGGTCACCGCGACATTCCACGATGCCGGCCATGTCCTCGGCTCGTCGACGATCGAGGTCAGGGTCAGGCGGGACGGGGCCGAGCGGACGCTCCTCTTCTCCGGCGACCTCGGCCGCTGGAACAAGCCCATCGTGCGAGACCCCACCCTCGTTGCCGCGGCGGACTATGTGCTGGTGGAGTCCACCTACGGCGACCGGGTGCACGAGGACGTGGGCACGGTGGGCGCCGCCCTGGCCGAGGTGGTGGGATCGACCCTGCGCAAGGGTGGAAACGTCATCATCCCCAGCTTCGCCCTCGAGCGGGCCCAGGAAGTCCTCTACCACCTGAACGGCCTGCTCATAGAGCACGGCATACCGAAGGTGCGGGTCTTCGTCGACAGCCCGATGGCGGTGAGCATCACGAAGGTGTTCGAGCAGCACCAGGAGATGTACGATCGGGATATGCTGCGCCTCACGCAGCGGGGACATTCGCCCTTCGACTTCCCCGGCCTGACCCTTGCCTCGACGAAAGAGGAGTCGAAAGCGATAAACGAGGTCACCGAGGGGGCCATCATCATCGCGGGGTCGGGGATGTGCACGGGCGGGCGCATCAAGCACCACCTGGCGAAGAACATCTCCCGGCCGGAGAGCACCATCCTGTTCGTGGGCTACCAGGCGACGGGCACCCTGGGAAGGCAGATCGTCGACGGCGCGGAGGAGGTACGGATACTGGGACAGATGTATCCGGTCCGGGCGCGGATAGCCCGGATCGACGCCTTCTCCTCCCATGCCGACCGGAGCGAGCTGATGCGGTGGCTATCCGGGCTGCAGCGGCCGCCCAGGCACGTGTTCGTGGTGCACGGCGAGCCGGATTCCGCCCGCCACTTCGCGGTCTTCGTTAAGGAGCAGAAGGGCTGGGAGGCTTCTGCTCCTGTCTACGGGGAGGAGGCCGCGCTGAAGTAGGGCTGACGGATTGCCAATCAGCGTCTGTAGCCGAGACCAAAGGTTCCTTTTCACGACGACATCTGGCGCCGCACAGTTCGCACAACCATTGCTGGTATCGTGCCGACCGCTATGACGACAAGGCGAAATGACGAGTGAAGGAGGATTTGTGTTGTCCTACGGAAAGGCTTCTGTGACCTGTGAAACGAGCCAGACTCACCTTACTGCCAAGCTTGCTGAATACCAGATGTGCAACGAGCAGATACTGAGGTCCGTGGGTCTTGTGTGGCAAAGCACGGCGCTAATCGTAGGCTTCGCCCTTACAGGTGCGGTTCTAGTTTTCCAATATCTTGGCACACTGCGGACTCAAGCACTGTTCCCCCTCACAGTCGCATCGCTCATCGTAATCGTCGCCCTTGCACTGTTCTGGTTGAGGCTTGTCAGAAGAGAGGAAGGGCGGCAAGCAATCCTCTATGCTTACATGAGGGTCATAGAGTCGTCCACCGAAGGGATGAGAGCTGTCAGCTTAGTTCACGTCTTGGATAAGGGAACACTCATCGAGAAACAGGCCGTATTCGCTGACCTGGCGCAAGGGGACAGAACTACATCCGAAAGTTACAAAAGGAAGAATGAACTTTTGCAGGCAATGTATGTACGTGAAGGCGGATGGTATACGATCAAAGCTCTCATCGTGGGCGCCGGTCTTCTGTGGTGCTTGGTCATACTGTCGTTATGGTGGGACGCCATTCTAACTTGGCGGTCGCTTGTCCTAATGTGGACTACGTGGAATCTGCCAGCTTTCGATGTACTTCACTTAGCGAACTGGATAATGAGTCACCTCCGCTGCTCAATGCAACTATGAGGCTCTCCGGGGCTTGCTTGGAACACGTATTAACACTCCAGCTTGTGGCGCGGACGCTTAGGGCCTGACGGGACAAGCGGGGGACAAGTCCCCCCGCTACCGGTATTGCCACAGGTTCTTACATAGCGCCGAGGGGTGGTCCCTTAATTCCTAGCAGTTATGTTATCATCGGTATTTGCATAGGTTCGGCGAACCTATCCTGGCCACACGGCCTTTGCTGGTGCCAGACGTGATGCTGCATTAAAGACGGTAACCACTGACACCCGGGACGCTTGTGCACCTGTTAGCAGAGTCAAATGGATGCACTGAGGTGCCGGACTGCTACGATGTATGCATATCGGCGTTTGTTCAAACCCAGGCATCCTGTCGCTGTCTTAACCTCACCCCGCCTTCGGCACCCCTCTCCGTAAACGGAGAGGGGCCGCGACGCGACAGCCGTGTTCCCCCTCTCCACTATGTGGAGAGGGGGCCAGGGGGTGAGGTCTTCCCCGCCTTTGGCGATGTGCCAGGGGGCTCATAGGAACAGGCAGGCGGGATTCGCCCGTGAATCGTGACAGCGGCTGCCCGTCCTCTGTTGTCATCGGTCCCACCAACGGCTGGAGGCTGCTTCCCTCATCCCCCTGCCCTTCTCCCTATGGGAGAAGGGCGCATTCCCTCTCCCTATGGGAGAGGGATAGGGTGAGGGTGTTGGCTGACTGGCGCGTCAGATGGATAGGTTGGGCGTCCGTCTGGACAGGTAGCATATAATAGCTGCAAAGAAGGGACTACTACTAAACTAAACGAGGTGAATTGCGATGCTGTACGGTAGTGGCAAGTTTACCTACGCAAGGGTTGACGAATGGGCAAAACTGCCCGCACGCATGGAGTTCGGGCAGGTGACCGGGGCGGCCGTCGACTCCAGGGACCGTGTCTACGTCTTCAACCGCTCCGAGCACCCGGTCATCGTTTTCGAACGCGACGGCAGCTTCATCAAAACGTGGGGCGAGGGCGTGTTCGGGCGGGCCCACGGCATCTTCATCGGCCCCGACGACTCGGTATACTGCACCGACGACCAGGACCACGTGGTGATGAGATTCACCACCGACGGCCAGGTGACGATGACCCTCGGCACCAAGGGCGTGCCGGGCGATAGCGGCTACATCCCCGGCCCGGACCTGTTGAAACAACTGGACACCATTACCCACGGCGGCCCGCCGTTCAACCGGCCCACGAAGCTGGTCCTGGACGCGTCCGGCGACATGTTCATCACCGACGGCTACGGCAATGCCCGGGTGCACCACTTCTCGGCCGAGGGCAAGCTCATCAAGTCCTTTGGCGAGCCGGGCTCCGGGCCGGGCCAGTTTCGCCTGCCCCATGGCCTCTGGGCCGATCGGACCGGGCGCGTCCTGGTGGCGGACCGGGAGAACAGCCGGGTGCAGATCTTCACATCGGATGGAGCGTTCATCACCGAGTGGCCGAACCTGATGAGGCCGGCCGACGTGTTCGTGGACCCGGATGATAACATCTATGTCGCCGAGATCGACGGACGGATCAGCATCCGAGACCTGGCGGGCAATCTCCTTGCCCAGTTCGGGGGAGATGACGCGGAGGCGCGCTCGCACGTGCAGACCGCCCACTCCATCTGGGTCGACCGCCACGGCGACCTGTATATCGGACGGCTGGGGGCCGGCCCGCGCATCGAGAAGTTCGTCCGCCAGGCCTGAGAAGGCGCCGGCACGGCCGACATGCCGGACGCTTGATACTTGCACGACGGCATCGAGGCACTTATACTCCGGAAAATGCTGCGGGAGTCTGCGCGAATGCGAATTCGGCAGGACTCATTACTTATCAGTCTCAAAGGAGGCGGCAATGAAGGTAACGGACCTATCGTTGACCTTGTTCAACTGGAAGAGCAACGCGTGGAGAACGGGACACAACGCCTTTGGAGGAACAGTTAAGCTAGGCATAGTCACCGTCACCACAGATGAGGGCGTGGAGGGCCATTCCTTCCTCGGCTCGTCCCGCCAGGGGGCCGATGAGTTCGCCATCCCGCTCATCAACCTGCTGAAGCCCATAGTCATCGGGCGCAATCCGCTGGACACCGGGGCGATTTGGGAGCAGATGTGGAAGCAGCGCAGAAACGTCTGGCCCCGGGCCATCGGCGCGGTGGACGTGGCGCTGTGGGACCTGGCGGGCAAGATAGTCGGGCAGCCCATCTTCCGGATGCTGGGCGCCTGCCGGACCCAGGTCCCCGCCTATGCCAGCTCGGCGTATCTCCCCACGCCGGAGGCCTACGGGGAGGAAGCGCTGCGCTTCAAGTCCATGGGCTGGCCTGCCTACAAGATGCATCCGCACGGCGTGGAGAAGGAAGACATCGAGATCTGCCGGGCCGTGCGAAAGGCAGTGGGCGACGATTACACCCTGATGCTGGACGCTATGTGGGCCTTCAACTACGAGGCGGCCCTCCGGATAGGCCGCGCCATCGAGGAGCTGGACTTCTTCTGGTACGAGGACCCTCTCATCGAAGAGGATATCCATAATTATGTTAAGCTCCATCAGAAGCTGGACATCCCCCTCTTGACCACCGAGTACGCGCCGGGCGGCCTGTATGGTATGGTACAGTGGGTGACGCAGGGCGCCACCGATATCCTGCGGGGAGACGTCGCCGTGATAGGCGGCATCACGCCGATGATCCGGCTGGCCCATATGGCGGATGCCTTCAAGATGAAGTTCGAGATACATCACGGAGGCAACTCCTTGAACAACGCCGCCAATCTGCACGTGACAATGGCGTGCAGCAACTGCGACTACTACGAGGTATTCCCGGCCAGCGGGGCCAACAAGTACGGCCTGGTCGAGGATATCGAAGTGGACAACAACGGACTGGTGCACATTCCGGAGAAGCCCGGCCTCGGCTACGAGATAGACTGGGACTTGGTGAAGCGTGAGCACCAGGGGGTGATCAAGTAGGCCGAAGGCAGCCGTTGCGGCCTGCGGGAAAAGCAAGTACTGGAGCAAGTACTACGCCGCGCAGCACATCACCGTGCTGCGCGGCGGAATCCCCCTTGTTCAAGGAGGAGCCCATGAGTCTCTTTCTCGTGGACCGGGAGAAATGCCTGCGCGACGGCGTCTGTGTGGACGAATGTCCCAGGTTCATCATCGAGATGAAAGATGAGGATTCCTACCCTGTGCCCATCCACGGGGCCGATGAGCTCTGCATCAACTGCGGCCACTGCGTCACTGTTTGCCCCAGCGGGGCCCTCTCGCTGAAGACCATGACGCCGGAGAGCTGCCCGACAGTGCGGGCCGACCTGCTTCCCACCGCCGAGCAGGTAGACCACCTTCTGCGGAGCCGGAGGTCGATTCGGGCTTTTGAGGACAGGACCGTGCCGCGCGAAGTCCTCGCCGGGCTGATCGACATCGCCCGCTACGCTCCGTCTGGCTCCAACCGCCAGCCGGTCGAGTGGCTGGTCATTTACGAGCCCCGTGATGTGCGCCGTCTGGCGCGCCTGGTCGAAGACTGGATGCGCGACGGGAGCGGGGCAGGCTCCTACGCGAGCAGTCTCGCTCGCGCTACCGAGAAGGGCCTAGACCTCATTTGCCGCGGCGCACCGCACGTCGTCATAGCCCATACCCCGAAGGGCCAGGAGAGCAACGGCGTCATCGCGTTGACGTATCTCGAGCTGGCCGCGTACTCCCTGGGGTTGGGCACCTGCTGGGGCGGGTTCATTAACAACGCAGCCAACAACTGGCCGCCCTTGCGGCAAGCCCTGGCGCTGCCCGAGGGACGGGCCAGTTGCGGGGCGATGCTCCTCGGCTATCCGCGACACAAGTACCAGCGCGTGCCGCTCCGGAACGAGGCGCGGATCACGTGGCGCTAGGCCCGCGTCGCGGGCAGGCCGCGCCGCGTACCGACCGTCCAACCGTGCTCCCTGTCACGCCTGGTCGGCGCCGGGGTCTCATTGGTGCGAAGAACAGCCAGGGTCTTTCGGTTATCGAGAGCGAGCGTGCTTTCGTAGGGGCGCGCCCGCGTGTCATTGAATCCAACTAATCACCCGGTGTTGTACGGGAAGTGCATTTGCGTTTGGCATAACGAGGTTGCCTGAGCAGGGGAAGGTCGACTGGCATAGATGTAACCTGCTCAAGGGGAATCTCTGGCGCCTGGATTACGGTCCGGGTTGAGGGGCGGATGAAGCGTAGCTGCCGTCCCATAGAGACGAAGAGAGCGACAGGGTCTTGC
>JAMCWG010000080.1 GCA_023475235.1 Chloroflexota bacterium | reverse complement strand
GGCCCGCCAGAGGCTGCAGCCCCAATTGAAGGAGCATATCGAGTGGCTCCAGGCTCGTCTTAAGGAGCTGGACCAAGAGCTGGATGATCTCATTGGCTCCAGTCCTCGATGGCAAGCTAAAGGGAAGCTGCTGAAGAGCGTGCCAGGAGTAGGGCCGGTGCTGACAGCCACCTTGCTGGGGAATCTTGGCGAGTTGGGCCAGTTGGACCGCCACCAGATAGCCGCCTTGGTGGGAGTAGCGCCCCTTGCCCCGGTCTGGCGGCGGCATCGCGGCGCCGACGCGCTGACAACGATCATCTCGGGATACGGTCATTGAGAGACAGCTTGCACGCATAGACATAGAACCCGTGAGGGCCGGCCAGCTAACCTCGGATCGAGCGCCGGACCCTGCCTGAGGTGATGGGTTGATACCGTTGAGCGATGACGCCGGCCGCCGGCGCAGATTCCCCTTCGTAATGCTGGTCCTCCTGATCGCCAACATCGCGATCTTTGCCTACGAAGTCTGGCTGGGGCCGGACGCGCAAGACCTCGTGTTCGACTTTGGCCTGGTGCCCTACCGGCTCTCTCACCCCAGCTACTACGGCTGGGAGGCGCTGGGGCAGGGCTATCTGACGCTGTTCACCGCGACGTTCCTGCACGGAGGTCTGCTGCACCTGGGCGGGAACATGCTTTTCCTGTGGGTGTTCGGCGACAACGTGGAGGACCGCCTGGGGCACCTGGGGTTCCTGTTCTTCTATATGCTTGCGGGCGTCGCCGGGAATGTGGCCCACACCTTCGCTATGGCCGACTCGCACGTGCCCACCATCGGGGCCAGCGGCGCTATCGCCGGCGTGCTCGTGGGATACCTGCTACTGTTCCCCAAGGCGCGGGTGCGCACTCTCCTCTTCCTGGGCCCATTCATCACGTTCGCCCGCCTTCCGGCCCTGCTGCTCATCGGCTTCTGGGCCGTCCTTCAGGTCCTGTCGGGGGTCACTGCCCTGAACCCGCTGTCCACACAGCCTACGGATATTGCCTACTGGGCACACATCGGAGGATTTGCGACCGGACTGATCATGGTGCGCAGGTTGAGCAAACCTGGACGTCGTTAGCGGGGAACTCCATCTTCTGCATGAATAGCTCGTTGAACTCGATGTCCCCCGAGAGCTCGAGGTAATCGACCTGGTGAGCGATATCCGCTGCGGTACGCCGCATATTCTTCGAGCAAAGCACCAGGCGTCCGCCCGCGCCGGCCGCATTGCCCACCGCCACGATGTGCTCCGTTGGGATAGGCAGCAGCAAGCCGATCCTTCGGGCTGACCACGGGTCCAGGAACGAGCCGAAAGCCCCTGCCAGGTAGATGCGGTCGACGTCGGCCAGGGTCAGTCCGGCGTAGCCGAGCAACCGGTACATGCCGGCGGCCATCGCCGACTTTGCCAGTTGTAACTCCCGGATGTCCCGCTGGGTGAGGACCACATCTTGTCCGTGTTCGGTCTCATCCGCCCCGGCCAGCACAAACTCACACTGTGCGCCGCTGTTTCGCAGTCGACCCGTGGGCAACTGGCACTCGGCGGAGAACCGGCCGTTGGGCTCGATCACCCCTGCCTCCAGGAGGGTAGCCACCACGGAAAGCAGCCCTGGCCCGCAGATGCCCTGCGGCCGGGCGTCGCCGATGGTGTGGTAGATAAAGCGCCCCCTGGCGCTATCGTAGCTGAAGGAATCTATGGCTCCCGGCTGGGCGCGCATGCCCCAGGTGATGCGCGCCCCCTCGAAGGCCGGCCCCGCCGCCGTCGAGCAGGCGTAGAGCTGCCCCCGGTTGCACAGGACGACCTCGCCATTGGTGCCCACGTCGATGGCGATGCAGACCTCATCCCGCTGGTCCAGCCGCAGGTACAGCGCCATCCCCACCGTGTCGGCCCCCACGTACCCGGACACCATCGGCAGTGTCTCAACCTTCGCGGCCGGATTCGCCCCCAGGGAAATGGCGCGGGCCGTCGTGACCTGTGCGTCCTTGAACACAGGATGGAAGGGAGCGCCGGCTATCGAGCGGGGGTCCACCCCCAGGAGCAGATGCATCATCGTGGGATTGCCGACGGCGGTGACATAAAACACATCCCGGCTGGACGCGCCGGCGTAGTCCGTCATGTCGGCCAGCAGCTCGTTCAGCGCCGACACGCACAAGCCCTGCATCCGCTTCAATCCGTCGGGGTGGGTGTTCGCGTAGTGGATACGAGAGATGACGTCTGCGCCGTGGGCACCCTGGGGGTTGCCGATGGCCAGCGTGGCCTTGTCCTCCCCGGTCTCCAGGTCCATCAGATACCCGCCGATGGTGGTGGTCCCGATGTCGAAAGCTACGCCCAGCAGCGGGCGTTCCCCGGCCGTGCGCACGGCAAGCACCTCGCGCTCGAACACGACTGCCTCGCGGCCGTCGCCGGACGGCTTGCTCGAGCCCAGGCCATCCCGGACGCCCTCGGCCCACCTCACTTCCGCTTCGTCCAACTCTGCCAGCGGCACACAGGAGACCAGTGGGTCCAGCTCCAGCTCGGCCCCGCCGACGGCGGCCATGCCCTTGGTCGGCCGCGCCCCGCTCTGGCTCGGCACCTCCACTATGACGTCCTCGATGACCTCTCGCTGGCAGGCCAGCCGGTATCCGGCGACCAGGCCGGCGGCAGGGATCAGATCGAGGTCGGCTTCGTTGGGCTCGGGCACTTCTTCCAGAAAGCGCACCCGGCATTTGCCGCAGGTGCCGGCGCCGCCGCAATCGGTGGGCAGCGTCATATTGAGCAACTCGGCGGCATCGAAGATAGTGTAGCCGGCCGGCACTTCGACGGAGTGGCCGCCGGGCTGAAAGGTTACCTTAGGCACAGCGAGTCTCCCGAAACCTAGTATCGCCGCCGCCCGGGAGGACGACGGCGATATGACTTTGGCGTTGGCTCCTTCGTATGAGCTACCGACGAGGCTACCAGGCGAACTTCAGCCCGTAGGAAGCCATCTCGTCCTTGATGGTCCGGTACAGCTTATCGTACTCCGGCAGCGGCTTGTGGTTGACCAGGTCGTAGCACTCCTGGATGGTATGCCCATCTATTGGCGTGCGGCCTTCCAACCGCCTGGCTATCTTCCAGCACACCTCGCCGGCGCTCTTCCGGTCCATGCCAGCCCGCAGCGTGGCATCCGATACCTCCAGCATCCACTCCGACTCCAGCGGGGTCTGGCCTGCGTTCATCTTGGCCCGGCTGCGGCGCAACGCATACAGGTTGGCGCCGTTGACCTGGGCCTCGATCGAGCGGAAGGCGATCTCCAGCAGGTTGTTCTCGGTGGCCGGGCCGGAGGTCGGGATGACCCAGGCCATACAGATGGTGTTGGTTTTGGTGTTCAGCACCTGATCGACCACCGACCGGGCCCAGCTCAGCGGCTGGAGGGGTATCTTCAGGGCCGAGAGGGTGGATACGTGCTCAACACCCGTGTAGTTGATGTAATCGCGATAGACCAGCATCGCGCCGAGAGGCTTGCAGATGCCCTCGATGATGGCCCCCTCGACGCCGCCGCAGAAGCCGCCCGCCAGCGAGAAGCTGCCGCTCAGGCTGTACAGCCCGTAGTCGTGCATAATCATCGCCGCGGTCAGCAGGTCGTGCTCGCACTTAACGTCCGGTAGCACCGAGAGGAGCACGCCGTCGGTGCGGCGCAGGCCGTACTCCGGGTCCAGCGTGGCGAGGAAGGAAGTCCCTCGGGTGGTGATGGGATAGAACACGATGGACAGGCCGGGTCGCTCGGCCTTGCGGACGCCTTCTCGCATCCAGGATATCTGTCGCCGGCTGGCGTACGCCTCCAGCGGCTGGCCGAAGATCTCGCGGCCGTCGGTAGTGGTGAAGTTGTAGCCCTCGATAAAGTCCGTGCGCGGGATCTGGGCGAAGTTCTTCACGACGAGGGTTCCCAATTCCTCGGTGAACGGCGAATGGTGGCCGGGGCAGAAGTTGAGGGGCTCTTTGCCATCGATCTTCTTCTGCGTGAAGTACCGCTGATCGCGGCCCTCCCCCATAATGATATAGTTGGGGGCTTCGGCGATAGCCTGCATTATCTCTTCGCGGCTAAACTGCACGACGCGATTAGTGGTAATACAGTAGACGCCCATCGTGGATATGAACTCGAGCGCTGCCTCAAACGCTCGATCCACCAGGGCGTCGTCCATGTTGAACCAGGAAGATAGATCGGCCGGGACCGTTATGTCGTATTTCTTGATCAGCTCGTTCATCTTCTTGAACAGAGCCAGGTCCCATGCTTTCTCTTCCATCTTCGGACCTTTTTGGGTCCGCTCCGCAACGTCGAGCAAACTATGCATATTCGGACTACCTCGCTATATGTTTCTGGTAATTACTAGGGCGCTATTTCGGCAAAGCGCTCGCCCGAGCCTGGAGCTCGGCAATCGCTCCAGATGTGGCAGCGGCCGGACCCAAAGTACAAGCCGCAGTCTAGCTGCCAGGGCAACCCCATGTGCCATAGCGTTCTTCACCCAACGCCAGAATGCGGCTCGTGCACTGGATCACCCGCCCGCACAACACTTGCCCCTATCTGCTCGCGGTCATAGGCGCTATGCAGCGATCACTTGCCACTCAGTGTCAGATGTCCAGGTACTCTACTCCAGTTTATTTACTTACTTGTCTGGAGATAGAAGGCTATCGGGCAGGAGCCTCAGCGGCGATGCCGGTGAGCTGCTTGGCGACGGCCAGCGCCTCTACCGCATCGGTGCCATAGCCGTCGGCACCAATCTCGTCAGCCCAGGCCTTGGTCACGGGCCCGCCACCGACCATCACCTTGAACTTCTCTCGCACTCCTGCAGCCTGCAGGTCTTCGATCACTTCCCGCTGATATGGCATCGTGGTGGACATCAGCGAAGACAAAGCGATGATGTCGGCGCCCTTGTCACGGGCGGTGCTGACGAAGGCGCTGCTCTTCACATCCACGCCCAGATCATACACATCGAAGCCACCGGACTTCATCATCATCGCCACAATGTTCTTGCCAACGCTGTGGAGATCGGCCTCTACCGTGCCGATAACCACGATCTTCTTGGCCTTCTGCTGGGACTTGGGGATAGCCTCGGTCAGGATGTCACTGGCAGCAGTCATAGCGTCAGCAGCCATCACCAAATGAGGCAGGAAGTATTCGCCGCTATCGAACTTCTTGCCCACAATCTCCGCCGCCCCGCCGATAGCGACCTCAATGGCCTTAGCCGGATCAACCTTGGCCTCCAAGACCTTCCGGGCCGCAGCCTTCGCCTTATCTTCGTCGCACTCGATGATTGCTTCCTGGAGTGCGTCCAGGACCTCTTTCTCCGACGCCACCGATTCACCTCCGTGTAGATTTTAGACGTAGCGGACTGGCGAGATATGGCCTCACCAGTTCTCAAACACACTGCCGGGCGAGCGCTCCCGTGCCTGAAGTGACTCGATAAGTACCCGGCGCATTTCGCTGATGTAGGCGCATCAGCTTACCTTGACGCATGGAGGCATTGTACTGCAACCCCGGAGAGAGTGTCAAGCAAAACTCACAATATTCCGGGATTCTTCAATTGCAGGTTCGTGCGCCAGGCTGTCGCTCGTAGCCATCGGCTCCCCGGCTATCAGCCACCTCGTTGACTCTATTGTACCCCGATACTACAGTAGAAGTAGAGAAAAGATTCCGCGGGCAAGGAGACCACCAAATGGATATCGAGAAGCTATTCTCCACGGTAACGGACCAGCTCAAGGTCGGCGCCTCAATCGAGACGGTCTACGGTAAGCCGATAGAAATCGCAGGCAAGACGATCATTCCGGTAGCCAAGGTTGCCTATGGATTCGGTGCCGGAGGCGGCGAGGGCTCGCAGGCACCCGCTGGGGAGCAGGCCGCCGCCGGCTCCGGGATGGGCGGTGGGGGCTGGGCGCGCGCCAAGCCGGTGGCCGTCATAGAAATCACCCAGGGTCAGACCCGCGTTATCCCCATCATCGACTTCGGCAGGATTGCGGCGCTGGGCTTCGCTGCTGCCGTCATTGCAGCGATATTCATGAGAAGAAGGTAGTCTCACCGAGAGAACAACCGCTCATCGAGGGAATCAAGCGCAGCGCGGCAGCCGGAGCGCCTCCTGACCACGCCGGATCTTACCATTTCTCTAGAAGGCAGGGCTCCGGCTTCAACTGGCCTGCGGGGCAGGGCCACGGCGCCTGCCGGCCCTCGGCGGCGCACTTACCGGCGCCGCCTGCTTTGCCTGTTTCGCCCTTTGTTCTGCTTTCAGCCTCTTCGCCCGATGCTTGCGATCGGCTACCCGCTTCCGCTTGTTCATCGATTCACCTGCAGATCATCTGTAGCATCGATTGGACCGGCGGTGTACTGGTCTTGTGCTCCCTCGGGTCGACGCGAGTCTAGCATCGGTCCCGCCCAGCGTCAACTGCTTGCCGACGCCGCCGACGGTCCCACCAACCCCCGGCATAGCTCCCGCCGGAGCATAACCCTGGAAGGCGCAAGGGCCTTTAGTATATAATCTGGGCCGGGAGGACACCTTGTCGGAGCGAATGCTGGGCGGCATCTTCGTCTCGCTGGCAGCGAGCGGCCTGGTGGGCCTGACGCTGGTGGTGAATCTGACCGAGCCCACCGAGACGGGAAATCGGCTGGTCTTCTTCGTCGTGTTCCTGGTCGCCAGCCTGGGTGTGTTCGGCCTGCTGGCGCAGCAAGTGGACCCCCGGCGTGAGCGACGGCGCAATCCGCTACGCGCGCTCCGCCGTGGCGGCATATGGGCCATCCTCCTGACCGCCGTGGTGGTGCTGCTGTCGGAGCGGCTGCTCAATATGGGCAACGGCATCCTGCTCGCGGCCATCGGCGGCCTCAGCGAGATGTTCGTGTGGAATCGAAGGTAAGGGTTGCCGATACTTAGCATCGACGGAGATGACCAGAGCGCGGCTCCGGCTAGCGACTTCGACCGTGTGGCGCGCTTTTACGATTTGACCTACGCCGACTTCGATGACGATTTGCCGATGTACCGGGGGTTCGCCGAGCGCTGCGGCTCGCCCATCCTGGAAATCGGCTGCGGCACCGGCCGGGTGGTGCTGCCCCTGGCTCGGGCCGGGTTCCGTGTCACAGGGGTGGATATCTCTCCTGCTATGCTCAGCATTGCGCGGCAGAAGGTCGAACAGGCGAAGGTGGCCGAGAGCGTTTCGTTGCAGCAGGCAGACGCTCGCCACCTCCACCTCAAAGTGCGCTTTGCCCTGGCGATGATCGCCAGCAACTCCTTCGGCCTGTTCGTATCCCACGAGGACCAGTTGCAGGTATTGCATTCAGCTCGACTGGCCCTACGCCCCAACGGCCTGCTGATAATCGACATGTTCAATCCTGACCTTGGCCTGCTGTCCTCGGAGGATGGCCAGTTGTTCCACGATTTCACCCGTGTCGACGAGTCCACCGGTCATACCATCCTCAAGATGCACTCGCGCCAGGTCGACCTGGGCCGGCAGACCATCGACGTCACCTTCATCTACGACGAAATGGCCCCGGATGGCACGCTGAGGCGCACTCTCTTCCCCTTCGCCACACGCTACTTCTTTCTGAACGAGCTCCAACTGTTGCTGGAGAAGTGCGGCTTCGAGTTAGAGAACGTCTACGGGTCCCACGACCTGGAACCGTATCACTCTGAAAGCGACCGCATAATCACCGTGGCTTCGCCCGCAGGACGCCGCCAGACGAGGACACAAGGAAAAAAGTAAATGGTACGTATCGGGATCCCACGCGCTCTTCTCTACTACCAGTACTACCCGATGTGGAAGACCTTCTTCGAATGCCTCGGGGCAGAGGTAATCGTCTCGGATACCACTTCCAAAACGGTGCTCACCAACGGCATACGATGTGTGGTGGCAGAGACCTGCCTTCCGACCAAGATCTTCTGCGGGCACGTCCAGGACATAGCGGATAAGGTGGACTTCGTCTTCGTGCCAAGCATTCGGAGTCTGGAGCCCAACGTGTACAACTGCTCCAAGTTCCTGGGCCTGCCCGATCTCGTCCGCAACACCGTGCCGGGCTGCCCTACCGTCATAGATATGGAGATCGACGTCAACAAAGGGCCGAAGCGCGTGCGGGGGGAGATCCATTCCGTCGGGCTGCATTTGACCAGGGATACCGCGGCCATCGACCGCGCCTGGCAGCAGGCCCAGGCTGCCGACCGCGATTACCATTCGATACTACAGCGCGGACTGACACCGGACGAGGCCATCGTCCATTGGGAAGGTGGCGAGGCGCCCTCCGGCGCCCCTCGTGCTGATGCGGACCTGCGGGTGGCCGTCGTCGGGCATCCCTACAACATCTACGACGGCTACATCAACCACAACCTGCTTCAGCGCATAGAGAGAATGGGCGTGCAGGTGCTCACCGCCGAGCAGACGCCCGGCGCGGCGCTGGATGCGGGCACCGCTCGCCTGGTGGGCAAGCCCTACTGGACTTACGAGGACGAGCTCGTGGGCGCCGCTGGCCACTATCTCTACGGCGGTGCCGACGGCGTCATCTGCGTGGTATCCTTTGGCTGCGGTCCCGATTCGCTGATGGTAGATGTCGTGCGGAGGGCGGCTAAGCAGATGGGCCAGGTCCCGCTTAGCGTCATCACGCTGGACGAGCACACCGGCGAGGCAGGCCTGCTGACCCGCCTGGAGGCATTCGTCGACATGCTGCGCCGGCGACGGAATCGCTGGACGGCCAGCCGGCCCTAGCCAGCTCCATCGACGGCTGCCGCCTTCTCGCTCCGGGGAGTCGGACGGTCTCCACGCAGCCCTGACCTGTGCCCATTGAATGATGCGTTTCGCCAAGACCGCCGGCGCTTGAAGTGCTATGTCACCTGGTGTATACTTTTCTATACTTGCCTAGCAGTTCCGGATAATGACGTTCCGCAGCGGACGAGGAGGATAAAGGTGAAGATTTCGTGCCTGCAAGAGAACCTGGCAAAGGGGCTGTCTATCGTGGGGCGGGCCGTCTCCACCAAGAGCACCCTGCCCGTCGTCAGCAACGTTCTTCTGGCCACCGAGGACTCCCGCCTCAAGCTGTCGGCCACAAATCTGGAGGTTGGAATAACCTGTTGGATCGGGGCTAAGGTGGACGAAGAGGGAGCCATCACCGTCCCTGCGCGCTTGTTCTCCGATCTGGTGAACTCGCTTCCCCCAGAGAAGGTAGACATGGTCCTCAACACCCGCACCCGCTCCCTGAATATTCACTGCGGGGCCTTTGAGGCCAATCTGAAGGGCATCGACGCCGAGGAATTCCCGCCAATCCCGAAGGTGGGGGATGTGCCCACCGCCCAGATCAAGGCGGATGAGCTGCGCCAGGCCATCAACCAGGTTGCTTTTGCAGCAGCCACCGACGATACCCGCCCCGTGCTGACCGGCGTGCTGATGACCTTCGACAAGGACAAGGTGGTCCTCGCCGCCGCCGACGGCTTCCGTCTGGCGGTCCGCGAGCTGCAGCTATCCGAGGCCACCCCCGAGCGGCTGGAGATCCTCGTGCCGGCCAGGGCTCTGCTCGAGCTGAGCCGCATCCTCGGCGACAGCGAAGAACCGGTCCAGATTATGGTCACGCCGAACAAGAGCCAGGTGCTGTTCCATATGATCAACGTTGACCTGGTCTCCCGGCTGATCGACGGGACCTTCCCGAACTACAAGCAGATCATTCCCACGCACTGGGAGAGCCGGGTAGTGGTGAACAATGGCGAGTTCGCCAAGGCCGTCCGGATCGCCTCGTTCGTCGCTCGGGATGCGGCCAATGTCGTGAAGCTGCAGGTCACCCCTGGCGAGGACCTCACTCCCGGCAAGGTGATCGTAACGGCCACCGCTGCCGAGGTGGGCGATACCCTCGGCGGCATCGATGCGACCGTGGAGGGCGAGGGAATTCAGATCGCCTTCAACGCCAAGTATGTGAGCGATGTGTTGAGCGTGCTGGACACGCCCCAGGTGGCATTGGAGCTGACCACTCCGTCCAGCCCCGGCGTTCTGAAGAACATTGGCAAGGAAGACTACATCCACGTGATAATGCCGATGCACACGGTTCGGTAGTCGCCGGCGGGTATTGCGAGGCCCCGATCGGGATCGAGTAGGAGGGTAGGGTCGCCCTACCCTCCTCTCACACCACCGGACATGCGGGTCCGCATCCGGCGGTTCGCCAAGCGTTCCGTATCAGATGGTAGCGCTCTTGCAGGCC
>JAMCWG010000081.1:20375-39949 GCA_023475235.1 Chloroflexota bacterium | reverse complement strand
GGCGCACGGCGCTTCTTCAGCAGGGACTTGCAGCCCCATCCTGTAATGCTGCCGATCAATTCGTGATTCCAACGCCATACTTATGCTCACGTGCTTAGTCTTGTCTCGGTGAGAGGTGCTACTCTCGCCATCGGCGTATCCTCCTTCAGAGCCTTATTGGGGGGCTTCCCCTGACTGGAAGGATACGCCTCTTCTTCGCAAGAAGAAATCTACACACTCAACTGTACGCTACCGGGGGCGGGGCATCATTGAAAATGCTGGCGATTTCCGCTACACTATGAATGAGCCAGTAGCCTGAGGTCCGTCCAGGTGGCGACGACGGGCGAGGGGATGCCGGGTGCCGTCAACAATCTGCGGTCAAGCGCCCAGCCGAAGTGTCGTGGGCTGGCTGAGAGTGTTGAATGGAGCGAGAACAACAAAGGCCAGTCCTATTTTGGCGCCGAATCAAGCCCTATGCGCCCCACAGGTCGGGCATAACTTGGGCCGAGTGGGGACAATGAACGATCCATTGGTTCCATTCAACACTCTCCTGGCTTTCGCTTGACAAAAGGTAGACACTAATGTATCATAGCGCTACACGCGGTGCTCGCCGCGTGTATTTAGGTCTACGCACTGGACGCGGTAGAAGGGAATGTAAAACCAGTGGCAACAAGATTAAGGCCTAAGCCTGCACCTGCCAAGCCTGAGGCCAAGACTCCTAGAACGGAAGTCAAGGCGCCGCGGCCGCTGCTGCCGAAGCGTGACATCGGCGTGGTCCGGCTGGTGCGGGACATTCGCTCTGAGCTGCGTAAGGTGGTCTGGCCCACGCGCCAGGAGGCCATCAATCTTACCATCATTGTCATCGCGGTGTCTGCCGCTGTTGGAATGTTACTGGGTTCCGTGGACTATATCTTTCGGAGAATCTTTGAGCTTCTCGTGGCCGGCTTCTAGCCGGGAGGACGAATGGACCTTAGCCAGATGGAAGATGAACTGAATAATGCCGTGCCTGCATCTGATGATGGGGCGGGCGGCGATGTAGCCGAAGAGCCGGCGACAGAGGCAGCCGTTGCGACGGAGGGCGCCCCTGTCGAAGCGGGTCCGGCAGCGCCCGTAAGGCCAGCGGGCTCACGGTGGTATGTCATACACACATACTCCGGCTACGAAAACAAGGTCAAGACGAACCTCGAGCACCGCACCGCCTCAATGGATATGCAAGACAAGATCTTTCAGGTAGTGGTGCCGGTAGAAGACGAGGTAGAGGTGCATGAGGGGCAGCGGCGTACGGTGCAGCGGAAGGTGTTCCCCGGCTATGTGCTCGTGGAAATGGTACTGAGCGACGACTCGTGGTATGTCGTGCGCAACACGCCCGGGGTGACCGGCTTCGTGGGATCGGGGAACAAGCCTGTCCCTCTCGACGAGGATGAGGTGACGGCCATCCTCAAGCAGATGCGGGCCGAGACGCCGCGGGTCAAGGTGACCTTCAGCCGAGGGCAAAGCGTGCGTATCATCGATGGACCCTTCGCCGATTTTATCGGCGTGGTAGACGCCGTCAACTACGAAAAAGGCAAGGCTCGAGTCCTGGTCTCCTTCTTTGGGCGGGAGACGCCGTTGGAGCTCGACTTCTTGCAGGTGGAGAAGCTTTAGTGGCCAAGAAAGTAAAGGCGATAATCAAACTGCAGATCAGCGCTGGCAAAGCAACGCCTGCACCGCCGGTAGGCCCGGCACTCGGCCAGCACGGCGTCAACATTATGGCGTTCTGTAAGGACTACAACGAGCGCACCGCTGCCCAGGCCGGCAGCATCGTGCCGGTGGAGATCACCGTGTTCGAGGACCGCTCGTTCTCCTTCATCACCAAGACCTCGCCGGTGGCCGACCTGTTGAAGAAAGCTATCGGCATCGACAAGGGATCGGGGAAGCCCGGCGAGACTAAAGCCGGCACCATTACCCGCGACAGACTGCGGGAGATCGCTGAACTTAAGCTAAAAGACCTGAATGCCCTCGACATAAACGGAGCGGAGCGCATCGTGGAAGGCACCGCCCGCAGCATGGGCATCGAGGTGGTTGCGTAGGTCGGGAGAAGCAGATGGCACGACACGGCAAGAAGTATCTGGAGGCAGCCAGGCTGGTAGATCGGACCCGTGCCTATCAGCCAAAGGAAGCTGTCGAACTAGTCAAGAAGACCTGCTACACTGGCTTTGACGCCACGGTCGACGTCCATTTCCGGATGGGCGTCGATCCCCGGCACGCTGACCAGCAGGTGCGGGCAGTGGCCACCCTGCCGAACGGGCTGGGCAAGCCGGTGCGGGTGCTGGTCTTCGCGCAAGGCGAGGCGGCGCGCGTTGCCGATGAGGCCGGCGCCGACTACGTGGGAGCCGACGACCTGATCAAAAGGATCGAGGACGGGTTTCTCGACTTCGATGTGACCCTGGCCACGCCGGACATGATGGGCCGGGGGGTCAGCCGGCTGGGCCGTATCCTTGGCCGGCGCGGGCTGATGCCTAACCCCAAGTCGGGCACCATCGTGCAGGCGCAGGACCTCCCGCGGGCCGTCCAAACGGCCAAGCAGGGGCGGGTGGAGTTCCGGGTGGACCGGACGGCCCTCATCCACGTGCCCATAGGCAAGGTGAGCTTCGAAGAGGACAAGCTGGTCGAGAACCTGGCAGCGCTCATCGATGCCGTGCAGAAGGCCAAGCCGAGCGGCGCCAAGGGCCAGTACATTCGAAACATCACTATTGCTTGTTCTATGGGCCCGGGCGTCAAGCTCGACCTGCAGCCGACGCTGGCCCTGGCGCAGGTGGCCTAGCCCATCGCCGGCTGATGCGTCGCATCGGGTGACGCAAACACATAAGCAAGAAAAGAATACCGATAGCGCCGAAGACAGCGGGCGTGCCTGGCACTTAATGTGACCCGCCGAGGCGAGCGTTCCGAGCTACCATTCATGTCACAGTGACTTCGTGAATGTATGCTGGCGGCCCTCGCTACTCGGCGAGGGCTTTTGTATATCGAAATCGGGGCAGAGGAGGTGAGGCTTTGCCCAAAGCAGAAAAAGCACAAGCGATCGAGGAGCTGACAGAAAAGCTGTCGGCAAGTGATGTCGCGGTGATGACCGACTACCGCGGCCTGACCGTGGCCGGGATGTCGGAGCTGCGCAAGCGCCTGCGGGGGATGAGCGCGGAGTTCCACGTCTCCAAGAACACCCTGACCCGCTTCGCGGCCAATCAGGTGGGCATAACCGGCCTGGAGGGGTTACTGACGGGGCCGACGGCGATAGCCTTCGGGAAAGGCGAACCAGGGCCCGTGGCCAAGGCGCTGCTGGACTACGCCCAGGAATCCCGCATCATGACCGTGAAGGGAGGCGTGCTGGGACGCAAGCCCATCACCGCCGAGGATGTGGCGACCCTGGCGACGCTGCCGGGGCGAGCGGTCCTCGCGGCACAGGCGCTGGGTGCCGTCCAGGCGCCGGTGGCCGCTTTCCTGGCCATCTTCAACGGAGCACTATACACGATGCTCGGTGTGTTACGAGCAAAAGCTGAGAAAATGCAGCCCGGAGCAACAGAAGGAGAGGGAGCAACTGTGAATCGAGAAGACCTTATCAAAGAGCTAGAAGCTATGACGGTGTTGGACCTGGTGTCGCTTACCAAAGAGCTGGAGCAGCGCTGGGGCGTCTCGGCGGCTACGCCGGTGGCAGTGGCGGCAGCCTCAATGGCTGCGGCTGCGCCAGCCGCGGCTGCGGCGCCGGAAGAGGAGGAGCAGACCGAGTTCACGGTCATCCTCAAGGAGATTGGCCCCAACAGGATCAACGTCATCAAGACGGTGCGCGAGTTCACCACCCTGGGCCTGAAGGAGGCCAAAGAACTGGTGGAGGCCGCCCCCAAGCCGGTGAAGGAAGCCGTCACCAAGCAGGAAGCCGAGGACATCAAGTCCAAGCTCGAAGCGGCCGGCGCCGTCGTCGAGGTCAAGTAGGCAACCGATTCGTCAGTGCAGAGGCACGGAGAGACAAGGATGCCTCAGGCACTCTCAGCGTTCTCTGTGTTTGATATGGAAGAACGGTCGCCTAAACCGGTGGCCGCTCGGTGGTCCGTAGGGGCGAGGCATGCCTCGCCCCTACGGACCACGGACCTCAACCCCTTTCATCCGGGCTGGTGGCCGCCAGGCTAGCCGAACCATGCGAAGATTCTAAACCTTCGCATGGTTACTGATTCCAAGTTTACTCCAGATCGCTCTTTCCGATATTGCATTGTGAGCAAAGGGTCTGCAGATTCTCAGGAATCGTTTCGCCGCCATTTGCCCAAGCCTTCTTGTGATCAACATGCAGGATGATACTTGGATCGGTCGCTGGCGATCTGCCGCAGCTTTGGCACTTGAAATTGTCTCGCCGCATCACCAAGAAGCGCAGTCTCCAGTTTATACCTCTGCTTGTCTTGTGGTTTGCAGCAAATTGGCGTCCTGTAGGTGCTATCGGATCTCCTGTTGAGACACGTTCCTCATTGTTAATGTAACCTACAAATTGTTCCAGGGCCTTCCGCCAAGTTGAGTTCAAATCTCACGGGACCATCCTGATGGTACGTCTGGTAGATCTATGCACATTATCGACCATCGAACTGTGGCGGAGAGGGTGGGATTTGAACCCACGGGCCCCTTACGAGGCCACGCGCTCTCCAGGCGCGCCTGTTAAACCGCTCCAGCACCTCTCCATTTCGAAAGCCGGAAACCAGGGGCCGGAGGCCGGATCGGCCTCCCTCTCACGTTATCGCTTCCATGCTTCCTGGGGCGGAGAGGGTGGGATTCGAACCCACGGTCCCTTGCGGGACACCGCTTTTCGAGAGCGGCACCATCAACCACTCGGACACCTCTCCGGGCAACGCCTATTATACCATATCTGCTGGACCGCCGGTGCGAAATGCAGGGTCCTGGCGCTAGCGCTGGGCAGTGCCGCACACCAGATACTGAGAGCGTCCCACCACGTCGATCGTGAGCTGCTGCCAGGCCGCTCCAGTGCCGGAGGAAACGTAGCGGCGAAGATGGCTCGGCGGCCCTGCCTGGCTGTCGATCAGAAGCTCATGCAGGACGCGGCCGTCCATCGGCGAGGCATCGTCTGTGGGAATGCCCAGCAAATGGAGCACGGTCGGGGCCATGTCCGCCGCGCCGCAGGGCGTCTCGGATACGAAGTCGGCGCGGAAGCTGGGGCCGTACGCGATCAGGGTGGAGTGCAGATCGAACGGGCTGATGCTGCCGTGGTTGGCCGCGTTGGAGCCGAAGGCCGCGTGCCCGCAGACGCCGTGCTCGTTCGGGGCTTCGTCCCAGGCGGGCGACACTATCAGGTCAGGGGCGCGCCCGTTGAGATGGCCGTTCCAGGCCTCGCCCAGGGGCAGCAGGCCCTCCAGTCCTATTGGGCGGCGCGCCAGCAGCGTCCCGCACCACGGGGCCGCTTGCAGCCGTTCCACCACCGGCTTCACGTCGGCTCCCTCTCGCAAGTAGATGCCATAGGATGCCACGGCGGCTATAGGGTCGTCGAGACCGGCGAAAAGGCCCTCTTCCTCGATGAGCTGGGCAAGCTCCCTCTCCCGTACTACGGTCGAGAAGCCATGGTCTGAGCAGATGATGATGTCGGTGCGGTCCGTCTCGCCCCGTCGCCGGATCGCCGACAGGACCTCCTCCAGCACCCCATCGCAATCTCTGAGGGATTGGACTGCCTCCGGCGAGCCCAGGCCGCAGAGATGCTGTGAATGGTCGGGATCGTTCAGCCAGAGGACGCAGAGGGCCATAGCCTCTTGTGGCAGGTAGTGCTCGGTCACAGCCCGGGCGGCATAGAAGTCGGCGGGCGTGTTCGGCGTCCGGCGCGGCGGCTGGGGTCCGAGGGCGTCTCGCATCTCCCGCGTGTGCGGGTCCCCGAACTCCACGAAGACATTGAACACCGGCCCGATCTGCTTTGGGTCCCACATCAGCGCCGATCCGGGCGAGCCGGCGCTCGATATGCCCGTCTTCAGCCCGTGCTCGGCCAGCCGTTCCGAAAGGGTTGGTGCAGACTGGACCGGCTCGCCATACGCCGTTATCAGCGCCAGGTGCTCGTGGCTGCCGGTGTTGATGTGGCTGGCGGCTTCCCGGATGTAGAACTCATTGCCGACGATGCCGTGGCGACCCGGCCAGCAGCCGGTGGCCAGGGTGGCGGCGTTGACCCTGGTCTCGGTGGGATAGGCGGCGTAGTGGCGCGCGGCCACGGCGCCGCGCTGGGCTAGCCGGTAGAGGCCCGGCGTCACCTCGGGGGTAATCAGGTCGGGCCGCAGACCATCCCAGCCGATGATGAGCACGCGGCGCCTGTCGTGGAGACCACGCATCGAACACCTCCTAATGGACCGAACTGGACACTGGTTTGTTCTTGGAGTTCGTTTGGCAGAGGGCAGCGAACTGCCGCGCCAAAGGGCTGATCTAGGGCCTGTTTATTAAGGATACCTATCCGGTCGATCGGCGTAGGAGCCGGTAGGGGTGAAGCCACTGCTCTAGCCGGCCTCGCACGTATTTCTGATAGGCCACAGCCGTAAGGACGATTAGCAGGCCTGTGGCCCCTAGGGTGAAGATGTATCCCAGGGTCCCCTGGAATACATTGAACGCAAGATACGCCCCAAAGATGTAGCAGCCCAGCGCTCCAAAAACGAGGAAGACCCGCCTCTGGAGGACCACGCTAAGCACAACGAAAGCCACATACAGCGCGGGGTAGAGAAGGCCCAGGATACCCTCCTTCCCTTGCGCGAGGATCGAGAAGTTCCATAGGACGAGCAAGTGGCCGAAGACGTAAAACCACAGGCTGTAGTCCTGAGTAGTCCGCCGCTGAAGGTATACTGCCAAAGCTAGCATTCCTAGGCCGGCCAGCGAACCGGCCACTAGTTCCCATTCAGACGTACTACTTGGGCCGACCCGCTGCATAGTCCATCTCAGCAGGTCCATCGACAAAAACCATCCCCAGAATGCCACCAGTAGGGCCATCAATGGAAAGTGGATCCGCCAGAGCACAAGAGCCGCTACAGCTATGCTTACGACCTCCATCAGGATCCGAGCGGCGGCAGTGCGGGGGTAGAAGTCGCGGTACGCCTGGTCGAAGTCCTCCCGCCCGGGCCAGATGCCGGTTGCGTTCTGGACGCTGTAGACCAAGAGCGGAACAATGGCGGTGCCAGCGAAGAGCAAGATGCTCCCGGCTAACGGAAAGCTGCGCCTCCGCAGGAAAGCGCCCAGTGCCGAGAGCAGCCCGGCGGTGAAGGCCAACACAGCGGCCTGGCCGACGGGGGACAGCCCCTGCCAGCGCAGGCCCATAAACAGGGTATAGGCCAGTAGAACCATGAATCCACCGAAATAGTAGGCAATTGTTATGAAGTTCAGTCCTTTGCGCTGCTCTAGTGGTGCGGGCCGCTTCCTGGCCCCGGTCCTCTCTGCCTCCAGGGTCTCTCGGATTGCCGCCAGTTGGTCTGAGCTGATCAGTCCCAACGCCGCCCAGTGCTCCACGTCCGCCCAGGCGAACCCAGATTCGCGCTTGGTGTCAGGCATTCGTATCTCCTTGGTCGTGTAGCCGGAACGGCCCACGATTCTAAGATGGGGTTGTGATTGGTTCCGCGGTGGTGCACCGCCTCTCTTATAGGCGACGCAGCTTCGCTGGTGTCGCCATCCGGCTCAGCAACCCCTGCAACCGTTGCAGTGTCTCCATTCTTTTAGCGAAGCAGAAGCGGATCTTTTGCCGTCCAAGGGCCTCATCGTGGTAGAAAGAGCTGCCGGGCACCGTGGCCACGCCGATGTCCTTCACCAGGTAGTGCGCCATCGCCACGTCGCTCTCGAAGCCGAAGTCCGAGATGTCCGTCATAATGTAGTATGCGCCGGCCGGCGGATAGCAGCGAAAGCCGGCACCGGCGAGAAGCCGGAGGGTGAAGTCCCGGCGCTGCCGGTAGTCGGCGAGCAACTGGGTGTAGTACGAATCTTCGAAAGCCAAGGCCGTGCACGCCGCAGCCTGGAGCGGTGCCGGCGCGCCCACGGTCAGGAAGTCGTGGACCTTGCGGATGGCGCTGGTGATGGCGGGGCTGGCGACGGCGTATCCCAGCCGCCAGCCGGTGACGCTGTAGGTCTTGGACAGCCCGCTGATGGTCACCGTGCGCTCGGCCATGCCGGGAAGGGTGGCGACGCTGATGTGCTCGCCCTCGTACACCAGGTGCTCGTAGATTTCGTCGGTGATGGCCAGGCTGTCCCATCGCTGGCACAGGCCGGCGATGAAGGAAAGCTCGTCTCGTGAGAAGACCTTCCCCGTGGGGTTGTTCGGCGTGTTTATGACGATGGCCCTGGTGCGGGGACCGAAGGCCGCCGCCAGCTCATCCCGGTCGAAGGACCAGTCGGGCTCCCGGAGGGCGACGAACCGCGGCCTCGCGCCGGAGAGAATGCAGTCCGGACCGTAGTTCTCATAGAAGGGCTGGAAGATGACCACCTCGTCGCTGGGGTTGAGCACGCCCATCATCGTGGCGATCATCGCCTCGGTGGCCCCGCAGCAGACCGTTAGCTGCGTCTCCGGGTCGGCGACGATGCCGGTATAGCGGGCGACCTTGCGAGCGATAGCCTGGCGGAATGAGGGTATGCCCCAGGTAATCCCGTACTGGTTGTGATCGGCCATAATCGCGGCACAGGCCGCCTCCTTGAGTGCGGCGGGAGCCGGGAAGTCGGGAAAGCCCTGCGCCAGGTTCAATCCCTGGTTGCCGTGATAGTGGAGTATCTGGCGCGTCATGTCTCGAATGACGGACTCGGTGAAGCGCGCCGCGCGGTCAGACGTCAGTCGGTCCACTGGTGTTCGAGGCCTCCTCTGTCAGTCCCCATCGGGCATCAACAAAACTTTATCACGAAACGGAATGTGCGAGCAATGAGAGCGACGCGCCTAAGCTCATCTCACCCCTGGGCCCTTACCAAAGGCAAGTTGTCTCTGACGACCTTTCCCCACGCAGAGAGGGGTGCAGGAGTGGGGTTGCGACTGGCCCTCACCCTAACCCTCTCTCCCGCCGGACCTTGCGGCCCGCGGGACCGTTGGCCAGAGGGAGAGGGAGTATTGCACGGGCTGAACATAGCGAATGTAGCCGCAGGCTTCAACCTGCGAGGAGTCGCCCCTCGCCTCAACCTCGCCATGGCCGAGTCGCGCCCGATGGCAAGGCAACCGAAGCGCCGTCAGATTGCTGGCTGGCGACTCTGAAAAGCCCTCCGGGCATTGGCGCCCGACATTGGAGTGGGGCGTGTTATTATGGAGTCAGGTCCGGTATTCGACCGGCTCGACGCTCACCGTTTCTTGGTGGCGAAGACGGTCGGTGGATTCACAATTTGGAGGGTCCGGGGATGGATGCTACGCGTGAGCACGGCGAGAGTGAGCGCTCGGTACGGGTCCTGGCGGGCAGGGTGACCCTGGACGGCAATCTCGGCGTGCCTGCCAATCCCCGCGGCGTCGTGCTGTTCGCTCACGGGAGCGGCAGCGGCCGCTTCAGCCCCCGCAACCGGTACGTGGCCCAGGAGCTGCGCGCAGCAGGGCTGGCCACCCTGCTGATCGATCTTCTAACGGCCGACGAGGAAGTGGTGGATGCCCAGACCCGGCATCTTCGGTTCGATATCCCACTGCTGGCTGAGAGGCTGGTCGGCGCCACGGACTGGCTGCTCGATAACCCCGATACCCGAGATCTCTCCATAGGCTACTTTGGCGCCAGCACCGGGGCCGGCGCGGCCCTCGTCGCGGCGGTCGAGCGTCCCGACGCCGTCGGCGCCATCGTGTCCCGCGGGGGACGCCCCGATCTGGCCGGCGACGCCCTGGCGCGGGTCAGGGCGCCGACACTCCTCATTGTGGGCGGCTACGACTTGCAGGTTATCACCATCAACCGGGAGGCGTTGAAGGTGCTGCCCGGGGAGAATAAGCTGGCCATCGTGCCGGGCGCCACCCATTTGTTCGAAGAGCCGGGGGCGCTGGAAGAGGTGACCCGGCTGGCGAGGGAATGGTTCCTCGACCACCTGCGCAGCAAACGGGCCGGATGAGGCGCAGACAGATACTGTCCCAACAACCAACGCCGGCGCGCGTATGAGCCCCATCGGCGCTTGACAGAATCCACGCCCAGGGTCTTTCGATTGTTTATCGCGCGCAGGGGCCGACCTGCGTGTCTCCCCAAATGTAGGGGCGCACCCGCGTGTCGGCCCGGATACGAAACCGGGCGCACACGCGGGTGCGCCCCTACGAAAACGCAGGCTCGATCTCGATAACCGAAAGACTTGTCCATCGCCCGAAACTGGCGACCACGGCTGGATGAAAATCTATTTTCAGAGCACCC
The DNA here is from genome assembly GCA_023475235.1 of Chloroflexota bacterium. GTDB lineage: Bacteria > Chloroflexota > UBA6077 > FW602-bin22 > JAMCWG01 > JAMCWG01. Next base: position 29,648 of record JAMCWG010000081.1, on the reverse strand, counting down.
TGTATGAGTCCCACCGATGCTTGACAGAATCCGTGCCTGCCGAATCTTGACGGCGCGGTCGGCAACTGCTAGAGTGAGATTACATTCTAAACTTTGCTCCATTTCTCCGGTGATGCCGGGCTTCGTGACCAGTGCCGGACGATAGTAAATGGGCACGCGTGGAGATTGAGTGATGCTGCGCATCGGGTGATAGTGGGACCGCCCCGTGTGCGTCACGTTGATAGAGGGAGCGCTAGAAGAACACACGTGAACACGACGACGAACAGGCGAAAGGTGCTTGCGAGAGCAACCCGCGACCTCTTCCGGGGTCTCGGACTATTCTTGCTGGCTGCGCTAGGCACTTCGGCTGCGGCATCGCTCGCCGGCCGCAACCTGGCCGTCCCTCTGACCAGTCTGCGGCAACGGGCGCGAGGGCTGGCGCGCGGAGTCCTGGGTTGCCGGCTGGAGCCTGGTGCTGTCGACGGAAAGACGCTGGCCGATGCCTTCGAGCGGATGGCCCAGGAAGTGAGGGCACGAGAGGAAGCTCTCTCGCAGTTGACCGCTTTCGTGGAGTACGGCGAGGATGCTACCAGCGGCGAAACGATGGAAGGTATCATCACGACCTGGAACCCGGGGGCGGAACGGCTTTATGGCTACACTGCCGAAGAGATGAAAGGGAAGCCGATATCGGTTCTTATCCCCCCTGACCGTGTCGATGAGCAGCGAGTCCTTATGGAAAAGCTCAGGCAGGGAGACCGTGTCGAGCGCTACGAGACCGTCCGGCAGCGCAAGAATGGCAGCCTGGTCGACGTGTCGGTGAGTATGTCGCCGATGAAGGATTCGGCGGGCCGGACCGTGGGCACGGCGGCGATCGCCCACGATATCTCGGCACGCAAGCGGGCCGAGGCTGCGCTGCGGGAGAGTGAAGAACGCTTTCGACTAGTGGCTACCCACTCCCTCGACACGATTTTCTATCAAGGTCTTGACCTGCGCTACGTCTGGGTGATCAACCCTATACTGCCGTTCGGCGAAGAACAGATACTGGGTAAGACGGACTTCGATCTATTCAGCGCGGATGACGCGCAGCGGCTGACTGATGTCAAGAGACGTGTGTTGGATACGGGTGTCGGGACGCGTTCGGAGATGAAGCTAACGCTCGGTGATAAGGAGGGCTACTATGATGCCGTGTTCGAGCCGTGGCGAGACAACGAGGGTCGAATCGTCGGCATAGCCGGATACGTTCGCGATATCACCGAGCGCAAGCGGGTAGAGGGTGAGCGAGAGCAATTGCTGGAAGAGCTGGCGCGGTATGCATCTGAGCTAGACTTCACGCTCGCGTCGATTGCCGATGGGCTCTTGATCTACAACGCGACCGGGGAAATCATCCGGATGAACGCTGCTGCCGAGAATACCCTGGGTTACTCGCAGGCAGACCTGGAGAAGCCGGTCCTGGAGCGATTGGCGACGCTGCATGCCGAGACGCCCGACGGGACGCCGCTTCAAGAGGACGAGCTGCCGCCGCTGCGGGCACTGCGGGGCGAGACCGTGCGGGGCCTGGTCCTCGTCATCCACCCGCCTTCCGGCAGGAAGGTCTGGGTCTCCCTTAGCGCGGCGCCGATTCGCACGCCCAACGGCAGAATACTGGGCGCGGTGCTCATCTTCACCGACATCACCGCCTTGCATGACCTACAGGAGGAGCAGGAAGAATATATCTCGCTCATCTCGCACGATCTGAGAACGCCCCTCACGAGTCTGCAGGGGCACGCTCAGCTACTTCAGCGGATGCTTTCGAAGTCTGACGCGGACGACCGCGAGCTGAGAAGCGTCGAGGCGATCATCCGGGGGGCCCGCAGGATGAACGCGATGATCCAGGATCTGGTCGATACGGCGCGCCTGGAGGCCGGGCACCTGGAGCTCAAGAAGCAGCCGACCAGCCTGGAGCACTTCATGTACGGCTTGCTCGAGAGGGCGACCGGTGCCGTGGATGCCCAGCGAATCAGGATGGAAGTCCCGGCCGGCCTGTCTCCCGTCCTGGCCGATCCAAACCGTCTGGAGCGCATCGTGATGAACCTGCTGAGCAATGCCCTGAAGTACTCGCCCGCCGAATCCACGGTGCTGGTGACCGCGGAGAGCAGAGATGGCGAGGCAACGGTCTCGATCGCTGACCAGGGTGAGGGCATAGCCCCCGAGGACCTTCCCCACATCTTCGAGCGCTTCTACAGGGCGAGAAGCGCTCGGGAGGCCCAGGGGGCAGGTCTGGGTCTCTACATCACCAAGATGCTGGTGGAAGCCCACGGCGGGCGCATCTGGGTGAGAAGCGAGCTTGGCAAAGGCAGCACTTTCTACTTCACTCTGCCAGCCGCATAGGGCGGATTGTTGAACGGATGACCCCCGGCCGTCGATGGGAGTGATAGTTGACGAGCATTGGAGGCATCGCTATCATTGGGCTACTGGCGAGCCGAGGCAAACGGTAGCTCGCAGAGGAGGTCGATTGATGAGGGTACCGCACGAGGGTGCAGGCTTCGTGGATGAGCCATCTCGGAAGACTCGGGTGGCAGACACGGTAGATGTAGTAGTGGCGGGAGGTGGCGTGGCCGGCATGGGCGCGGCTTATGCCGCTGCCCGCAACGGCGCCAACACGCTTCTGATCGAGCGGAACAGCTTCCTCGGGGGCACTGCGACCGCCGGCATAATTCCTATGGTGGGCGGCTATGCTCATATGCGGGGCTTCGCACGCGAGTTCTTCGGCTGCCTCGGCCAGGAGGATGGCTCCATCAACGCGGAGGTCACCGCCTTCGACGTCGAGCCCTTCAAACAGGTGGCGCTGGTGATGCTGAGCGAGGCCGGGGTGAGGTTCTTGTTCTACACGGTGGTGGCCGGCACGGTAGTGGAAGACGGCCGGGTGAAAGGGGTTATCGTCGAGGGCAAGTCCGGGCGAGAGGCGGTCCTGGCCCACACCGTGATAGATACCACGGGCGATGCCGACGTCGCTACGTCGGCGGGCGCGCCCTTCACGAAGGGGCGGGAGTTCGACGGACGAATGAGGCCCGTCAGCATAGCGTTCTATGTCGGAGGCGTGGACCTGCGGAAGGTGCGCCAGTACATGGATGCCAACCGGGACGATTTCTCGCCCACCGATCACCGGTACATCCTCGACTTCGACCGCAAGATAATCAAGGCCGACGGCTTTTTCCAGTTGATAGAGAAGGCCAAGGAAAACGGGGACCTTGACGATAGCCTTCACTACCTGCGCCTGCTCGGGACGTTCCCCGAGCGGGGCGTGGTGCTCATCAATACTACGCGTATCTACGATGTGGACGGCACAGATGCCTTCGACCTGACCCGCGGGGAGATCGAGGCCCGGATGCAGATGCAGCGGGTGTTCAACTTCGCCCGCAAGTACGTTCCAGGCTTCGAGAACGCCTGGATGATCGGCTCGTCGACCAATATCGGGGTGCGAGAGACGCGACACATCGTCGGGCGGCACGTGGTGAGTGACGACGACATCGACGGCGGCCGCACTTACGACGACGTGGTGTGCCGGCTGTCGGCAGCGGTACCCCGTGGCATGGCCAGCCACAGTCCGGACGGCGGCGAGGCGGCCTGGCCGGACCCCTGGTACCGTAAGGCGGTGACTACCCCTTCACGGCCATTCGAGCTTCCCTACCGCGCGCTGCTGCCGCAGAAAGTAGAAGGCATACTGGTGGCCGGGCGCTGCCTTTCCGTGACCCATAGCGTCGATAACCATACGCGCGGAATGACCACCTGCATGGAGACGGGCCAGGTGGCCGGCACGGCGGCAGCGCTGGCGGCGCGCCAGGGGGTGGTGGCCAGCCAGGTGGATATAGGTCTTCTGCAGGAGACCCTGGCAAATCAGGGGCTGGACCTGCCCCGGGTGGCGGCGGTGCCCCGCCAGTAGCGCAACAAATAGACTCGCCCGCACAAGGCCATCAGTAGCGGCTTGCCCTCTGCGGCTTCCCCGTGCCGAACGCTCAGGAGGCCAGCTTGCGATACAGGTCGGGGCAGAGCCGCTCGATGGCGGCGACTTGCGGCCGGCAGGCGAGGTCTGCCTGCAGGGGCGTGATGGACGCTATGCCGTTACGCAGCGCCCAGAGGTCGGTCCCCTCTTCGACCACCCACTCCGGCTTGCCGTAACGGAGCCAATAGTAGGCCCTGCCTCGCGCATCCTTCTGGTGCTCCAGGAAGCCGGTCGGGCGCCGATGCGCCAGCCTGGTCACGGCTATGCCTTTGATCTCATCGATGGGCCTGTTCGGCAGGTTGACATTCAGGAAGAGGTCGGCCGGCATGTGTCCGGCGGCCAGCTCCTCGGCCAGTGCGGCGGCCAGCTTCGCGGCCGGCTCGAAGATGGGCTCGTGAATCGCGCTGGTGGACACGGCAATGGACGGGACCTCGTGGAAGTGCCCCTGCAACGCGGCCCCCACCGTGCCCGATACCAGCACGTCGCTCCCCAGGTTCGCCCCTTCGTTTATGCCGGAGACCACAATATCCACGGGGCCGTGGGCGAGGGCCTGCAGCCCCAGTATGACGCAGTCGCCCGGGGTGCCCTGCACCGAGTAGGCTTCGACGGGAAGCGGCACGTGCACCATCTTGGACGCCCGCACCGGATGGTGGAGCGTCACCCCGGTGCCAACGCCGCTCTGCTCACGGTCAGGTGCCACAACTATCACTTCCCCGACCTTCGCCAGCTCTTCCACCAGCACCCAGAGTCCGGGCGCCAGCACCCCATCGTCGTTAACAACCAGAATGCGAATAATCAATCCTCCAAGTATTGAGAATACTATCACGGCGCTTCGGCCAAAGCAACTTTCGGCCGCTCACTGCACAGTCACGTGTGCGGTATTCGCCTCGTTGGCTACGCTGTGAATGCACGCCGGAGCGCACGCACAGCCGACTACCAGCGGCGAGGCGGCTTGAAGCCCGGGTCAGGCCAGACGATAAAAGAGCCCGGCGTACCGGGCTACAGTGGGGAGCGGGTGATGGGATTCGAACCCACGACATTCTGCTTGGGAAGCAGACACTCTGCCAGCTGAGTTACACCCGCGCGTCAGTGCTCACCGACAAAGAGTATAAGTCTCCACTCATTGCCTGTCAAGGCAGTGTGGACGCGGCACCCGCGGCCCCGGGCCTCGGCGCCTTGACCGCGTTCGCTATTGGCAATTGCTCTGCTTTCCTCGCAGTGCGGCTTTCTCCAGTATCGCACCCACCGAGCCGCCTTCGTGGATGCACCGGATCACCTGGGCGAGCAGCTCGGACACGGAGAGGACTTTTATCTTGTCTATCTGCTTCCACTCCGGCAGCGGGAGGGTATCGGTTATCACCACCTGCTTGATGGCGCTGTCCCGTAGCCTGTCGACTGCCGGCCCCGAGAGCACCCCGTGGGTGCAGCAGGCATAGATCTCGGACACGCCCCGCTTCTCGAGCAGGTGCGCCGTCTCGACCATCGATCCGCCGGTGTCGATCTCGTCATCGAAGATGATGGCCTGCTTGTGTCGCACTCGCCCGATGATGCTCATGACCTCCATCTTCTTGTTGGCTACCCGGCGTTTCTCGACCACCGCCAGAGGAGCATGCAAGCGCTCGGCGAAATTGCGGCCCCGCTTGGCACTGCCCAAGTCGGGCGAGACCACCAGCACGTCGTCGAACTCTCCCGCCTCTTTTCGCTCCAGGAAGTAGTTGTTCAGGATGTAGAACGCCGTCGGCTCATCCACAGGAATAGAGAAGAAGCCCTGAATTTGGGCCGCGTGCAGGTCCATGCTCAGGAAGCGGTCCGCTCCCGCCACCTGGATCATGTCGGCCAGCAGGCGGGCGGTGATCGGGACGCGGGGCTGGTCTTTCTTGTCGGTGCGGCTATAGGCATAGTAGGGCACCACGGCCGTGATGCGGGCAGCGGAAGCCCGCTTCAAGGCATCGATGGTGATGAGGAGCTCCATTATGCTGTCGCTCACCGGTGACGCGAACGGCTGCACGACGAATACATCCTGTTCGCGCACGCAGTCCAAGATTCGGACAAAGATGTTCTCGTTGCTGAAGCGCGTGATCTCGGTCCTTCCCAAGGGTACGCCGAGCTGCTGGCAGACTTTCTCTGCCAAAGGCCGGTTAGCATTGCCACTGAACACGATCAACTTGCCATACAACTGTGAACCGCTCCTTCCCTAGGTATGGAGGCACCTTTGGCCTCTGTCAAACCAGATTATGAATCTGCCGGACGCGCTGGATGATAGATGATACGTCCGGCTCCCGGCGGTCGTGCCGGTAGGGCCCTAGCGGGTCCTCGGGCTCGCCTGCGGCCCAGACTTGCAGGGTAGCCATCACGGACGCGGCAAGAGCGCGCAAATCGTACCCTCCCTCCAGCACACCCATAAGCCGGCCACCACTCAGCTCGGCGGCCAGGTCGCGCAAGCAGGAAGCGATGGCCGCGAAGCCGCTCGTGCTCAGCCGCATATCGGCCAACGGGTCCGCCCAATGGCCATCGTAGCCGGCAGACACGGCGATGAGCTCCGGCTGAAAGCGCCGCGCCGCCGGCGCCAGTATCTCCTGGAGGATGCGGGTGTAGGCCACATCCCCGCACTCGGCCGGCAGCGGGACGTTCAGCGTGTATCCCTGGCCAGGCCCGGCTCCAGTCTCATCGACGCGCCCGGTGCCCGGATAGTGGGGAGACTCGTGCATAGAGAAGTAGAGCACGCTCGGATCATCGTAAAGTATCTCCTGCGAGCCATTTCCGTGATGGATATCGAAATCGACAAGCAGGACCCGCTTGACGGCATATGCCTTCTGAGCGTGGCGCACGCCAATGGCAACATTGTTGAACAGGCAGAATCCCATCCCGTAGCTGGGGCCGGCATGGTGCCCGGGCGGGCGAGGCAGGGCGAAGGCGCTGCTCGCCTCGCCGGACAGCACTGCCTCTACCGCCGAAATGGCCGAGCCGGCGCCTATCAGGGCGGCTTCGTAGGAGTGGGCCGAGAGCACGGTATCCATATCCAGGAAGCCGCCTCCATCGGCCGAGATCCGCTCTATCTCCGCGATGTAATCGGGGCTGTGGACGGCGGCGATCTGCTCGACGGAAGCGGCACACGGCGTCATCAGCTCGATACCCGCCGGTCGCTCGCCCTCCAGTTGGCCTACGATTGCCTGCAACCGCGCCGGCCGTTCCGGATGATTCAGCCCCGGGTAGTGCTCCAGGCATAGGGGATGGTACAGCACGGCCACTCTCATTTCGCTAGTCCCACAGGGAGATGTGCTGCAAGCGTGGATTGGGCGTGATGCCGGGGATGCGGCCGCGTTTTGCAACGGGCTTGCCTTCGATCTCCTTTATGTCGGCGGTGAAGTCGATGGGGCGAGCGCCGGAGATGTAGCTGCCCACCGCGAAGTAATCGACCGGCGCGCCGGTGGCCACGAAGTCGCGAATGCGCTCCGGGGTCAGGCCTCCGCTCACCGTGATGCGGACTTTGGCATAACTGGCCTGGTCCAGCCGGGCGCGCACCTCTTTCACCAGGTCGGGCGTAACGCGGCCCCGCTCGGACGGCGTGTCCAGACGCACGCCGTCGAGTCGCTCTCCAAGTGCCGCTGCCACTCTCAGGCTCTCCTCAGCCTCATCCTTGAAAGTGTCCACCAGTACCACGCGGGGCACGTCTGGCGGCAAGTCCTGGTCATAGGCCAGCGCTGCCTTGACTGTGTCGCCGAATATCAATATCATCGCGTGGGGCATGGTGCCGATTGGCTGTTGGCCCGCCAGGCGGGCGCCTGCAGGCGTGGCACAGCCAGCACAGCCTCCTACGATAGCCGAGTACTCCATGATAGGCGATACGGACGGGTGGACGTGCCGGGCACCGAAGGAGATGACCGGCTTGCCGCCTGCCGCTTCGACGCAGGCCCGCGCTGCGGTGGCCCAGCCCGAGGGCTGGGCCAGCATTCCCAGCATTGCTGTCTCGTACAGCCCCAGGGGATTATAGCGCGCCCTGATGCGCAATGCCACCTCTTTGAGCGCGATCGGCCCGCCCTCAGGCAATGCCCATACCTGGTCGCCCGGCTTGAGCACCTGGCGGAGGAGTGTCAGCGTTTCTTTTATCCCACACAGCAGACCGTCACCGTTCGCAAACAGCTCAAAGGTGACCACCGGGTTGAGCCCCTCGCGCTCCAGAATCGTCTGGGTGCGCGCGAAGTAGACGTCGCTGGTATCGCCGTTGAGAACAGACTCAGGGATCACGAACTCGGGCGCGGGGTACTGGTCGTATGGCGGATATGCAGAATCGGCGGGCGTCATACGCTCACTCCAAAATGTATTGCGTTATCTGGCAACTGCAAAGGACCGGCCGGGGCTGACACTACGCTGTCCATCGCACCCTGACCAAGTCTCCTCGATCGGCAGACAGTTGCGTGGCGGCGCTGCCATTGCGCAGGGCAATCTCGATGTTTCCGGTGCTGCCGACCAGGGCCATAAGACCGTCTCGCTCGGCGTAGTAACGGCTCAGGCCCACCACCTGGACATCCTTGATGGTGAAAACTGCCGTGGTCGCCGCATCGTGAAGATCGGCCGACCTGAGATCGGTAATTAGGTTGCCGAAGTGGTCGATGCGAATGATGTGGCCGATCAACGAGCCGTCGGCCTGGCGCTCCGGCCCGGATGACGGCAGAATGACCCAATCTCGTATGCGCGGGCCGAGCATCTCGATGGGAAGGCCCATCGACAGATGGGCAGCCACCGGCGCCAGTATGTCGCGCCCGTGGAAAGTGCTGCTTACCTGGGGGAGCCAGTACTGCGACCGGGTCAGTTCGACCACTTCCTCGGGCGGGTCCTCAGCCAGGACCGCGGTGAGGAGGCCGTTATCGGGAGCGACGAAGAGGGCGCGCCGGGTCCGAGCGGCCAGGCAGTGCCTTCCGCTGCCCACCCCCGGATCGACCACGGCAAGGTGAATGGCGCCGTCGGGGAAGTAAGGATAGGCTCCGGCCAGGACCAGGCCGGCCCCCCTCACATCCTGGGGAGCGATCGTGTGACACAGGTCCACAACAGAAGCCTCCGAGTTGATGCCCAGGATCACACCCTTCATCACTCCGACATAGGGGTCGTCATAGCCGAAGTCCGTGGTGAGAGAGATGATCGACCGCATAGCTGAGGGCTCACTTCTCACGTCGATGTGTGTCGGGTGTCATTATAGCACCAGCGCCGCCCACTTCCAAGGCGAGCATCGGCACGGATAGGAAAGCCGGGCCAACCCGTTTTCGTTGATGGACCCGGCGCAGGATTAGGTAGTTTGTTGTTAATAGTTGTATCTGCGT
>JAMCWG010000081.1:0-20365 GCA_023475235.1 Chloroflexota bacterium | reverse complement strand
TCCGCGAACCGGGCCTGGACCAGTCGGATCTCAATATCGACATCAAGCTCGTCCTCCGCGCTTGATGAATCCACGAATCTTGCTCGCTGTTCGTTCGTCACGGGTCGGGTCCTCCTTACGCTCGTAGCCGCCCATTGCCTCGATGACTTGCAATGTGTAAGCTCTGCACTTGATTGCCCGAGTACACAGTCCGCGTGCTCATCGTTAGAATACCATTGATTTTATCATGTATCCACGTCAATATGTGGGGACGTCTCCGCGTGGCATTTGTGAATAGTGCACAAATATCATGCGATCAGCAACGGCCCAGTCCACTCAATTCACAATCGTGGTCCCATTGATCTGGATCGATCTTCCTCGCGCTTCACTCGGGGCGACTGGCTGGTCTCTTCCTGTCAGGCCCGCGTGACCAGGCAGGCCCTAGCGCGTCGTCGACTTGTTCACCAGAGGCACGTGGACTTGGCGCGGCGGGACGGTAACGACGAGGCGTCGCAGCTCGCTGGCCGGCCCATCGCCGCACGTGTTGCGGGTACGCACGAACCAGTAGTAGTTGCCGGGAAGGGTTGGCAGTCCGATGTTCCAGGTGGCCGAGCTCTGCCACGAGGACTCGGCTATGGTGGTGCCCCACGCGTCCAGCACAGTCACCTTGTATTCCGGCATTCCCCCGGTCCACCGGAGCGGCAGCGACGAGCCGCCCGGGGCGGAGTGCCCGTCCGCCGGCGACGCAAGGCTGACCGTCTGGGGCGTCTGCAAGGTGACACCGGTGTAGTAGGAGCGCAATATCTGTGCGTAGTCCTTGCCCTCGGCGGCGCGGTCTCTGGCGCCGTGCTGGCACATACCGACGCCGTGGCCGGTGTACCAGCAGCTACTGTTGCCGGGAGCGTGGCCGGTGCAGCTCCTGGCGCGGCAGTAGGGCAGGTAGCTCCACGGCCTTGTCTCGCAGGACCCCCATCCATCGGCGCTGCCCAGCGCGCTTTCGCTGTCACGCGTGCTGTAGCCATTGCAGCGAGAGAAGAAGAATCCCCAGATGACGGACCCGCCGTAGGTGGCGACCACGCCACGGGTGGCATCGACAGCAGCATCGGTGGTGGCGTAGTGGATGGACCGCCACACCTGGCAGCTCGCGCTGGCACATATGAATCCGTTGGCTGCGGCGTACGCTACCGCGTAGCTGCGGGCCGCTACCGCCTGGGCCTTCAACGCCTCCGCGGGCCAGTAGGCAGGCATTTCGGCGGGAACCACCCCCTTTAGGTATTCCTCCAGGTCGATCAGCTCGAACCGCGTATCCGGCGTCTGCACCCAGACCTGACACGGCAGGGCGAGCTGAGGGACGGGCCGGTCCAGGTCCGCTGGCAGTGGAGGCGGGGCCGCCTGGCTGGCGGGGGCCGGCAGCACTCTCGCCTGGGCCGCTTCCTGCTCCGAGGCGGATAGTCCCTCCGGAATGAGAGCGAAATCGATGGACCTGACCTGGCCGGCGTAGACGTCCAGTCGGGTCTGGCTCATTCCGATGTAGCCCCGGGCCGCGATTCGAATCTCGTACCGGCCCGGAGGCAGCGCCATCTGGTAAGCCCCCTGCCCGTCGGTCTGCGTCTGGCGGTCGCCGGGGGTGGCGCTTACGCTGGCTCCGGCCAGGGGACGGCCGGACAACACGTCGGTGGCTCGACCGGTTACGCTGGTGTCGCTCGCCTGTGCGCGATCTCCCAGGCCGAGCAGTCGCTGCACGTTGGAGATAGCGAAGACGGTGGCGAGCATCGCGGTGCTCTTAAGCAGAGCCTTGCGAGTGAGACGGATCGAAGTCGATTCCAAGACGCGGCTTCCTCGTTACTTCGATTCAAGTGCAATGCGGTGCCTATCGAACTGCGCTATTGAAGCATAGTGGCCGGGGCGGGTCCTGTCAAATACCCGCTGCGGCGAGTGGTGTAGGGCGGGCATGGCGGCAGTCCCGTGCCGGGAAGGGCAGCTTAGCCGGAAAGCCCTACTTCTCGTATATCCACTTGTCCACGTCGCGGGTGTAGGAGAATACCTCGTCCCCTTTGAAGAAGAGAGCCATCTCTACTTTGGCTCGCTCCACGCCGTCAGAGGCGTGGATGAGATTCCGCAGGCCGGCCACAGCGAAATCGCCGCGGATGGTGCCGGGAGCGGCTTCGGCGGGACGGGTAGCGCCCACCATCGCCCGCACGACGCTCACCGCTGACGGCCCCTCTGCCACCAGCGCCACGATTGGGCTGGAGCTGATGTACGACACCAGGTCCTCGAAGAAGAACTTGCCCGCGTGCTCGCCATAGTGCCGCTCCGCCAGGGCGCGGTCCATCTGGAGCATCTTCAGGGCCACGATGCGCAGGCCTCGTTGCTCCAGCCGGGCGATAATTGTTCCGATGAGCCCTCTTTGGACGCCATCGGGCTTAACCAGGATCAGCGTTTGTTCCACTTTAACTCCTTCGTGATTGCTCGACTCAATGCCAAGATTGCGGGGAAATGTTACCACAGGGTCGTGGGACGGCTCAAACGCGCTGCTGCATTGGCTCCGCTTGGACGAGGAGCGGGGAGCGAATCCAAACCCAGGGTCGCAGGGCGTAAGAAAACCGGCAGCCGTGGAAGCACCGCTGCCCCACGGCTGCCGGCCGCGCAGGGTCGCTGCGCTCTAAGGCAGACCTACTTCATCAGGGTCGCACTGGGCACGTCCTTGCCCGTCAGGTCCTTGTACGAGAGCTGCAACAGCATGACGGACCGCTTGAAGTTGTGGATCGCGGACGCCTTGCCATCGCTGCCCTCGAGGCCACGAACGAACAGATAGTTGTAGATTGCGTTCTTCTGTTTCTCGTTGGCCTTGGCTACGTCGGCCTGGTCGAAGTACGGGTGACCCTTCACGGGCTTGACGCCCGAGTCGCCGATGGCCTTCTGCAAGACGGTCAGCAGTCCGGCAACCTCGGTTTGGACGGGCTCGACCTTGCCGTTGCCGTCGTAGTCGGCCTTCGCCATCAGATTGAAGTCTTTGAGGCCGGGGTGGCACGACTGGCAAGCGGCTGTGTACTGGAACTTGCCGTCAGGGCTGACCATATTGAAGGAGTGGTCGCCGACCTTGTATTGGTTGGGGTCCTTGTCGGGCGGCGTCGGCCACATGTGACAGGCAACGCAAGGGCCGGGAGTGTTCCCGCCGAAGAGCATCGCCTTGCCTTCCTTATCGGACGGATCTTTGATGGGCCCGGCGCCCACCATCATTCCGTGCGGCGAGTCAGCGATCTTCTGACCGTAGTCGACGCCGCCGGTGCCGCTCAGCATCTCACCTGCCGCACTGTAGTGCGGGAAGCTGCCCTTCTGGGCATCGGCAGGTTGGACGCGGCCATTGTGGCACTCCACACAGGTGGCGGATAGAGCGAAGTCCTTCGTTATGCCGTTGGCCTGCACCGGCTTGCCGACGACGCGCAACTGGTTCTTGTTGGCATCGGAATGCGGGTCGTGGCAGCCAGCGCAGGTGAGCGGCTCGGCCTTGTTGTCCCACGTCGCCGGCTCGGTCGGGTTCTTCATGAACGAGATGTAGCCGGCGCCCGAGTGACACCGGACGCACGCCTGGCGGTCAGGCCCCGTGGGGTAGGTCCAGGCTTGGGAAGTCTCCTCGCCGTGCTTGGCGTTCTTGAACATCTCGCCCTTGACGTGATGCCCGCCGCCGTTGTGGCAGACGTTGCAGACGCCCGCGCTGAGGCTGGCCGCCATCGGCGCCTTGTTCGCCACGTGCTCCTTAGCCGGGCCGTGGCAGTTCTCGCACTGGATGTTGCCCATCACTTTCAGCTCGGCAGGGACGGCATCCCAGTTGCCCTTGCCGCTCTGGATGCTGGCCAGCGACGGGAACTTCCAGCCGGTCTTCGCCTGGACGTCGGCGAAGCCGCCGTTCTGAACGCCGACGTAGTAGCCGGTCGTGTGGCAGCGGAGACAACCCTCACCGTAATGGGAGGTCTTTGGATCCGCTCCGCCATCGATCTGCTCCTTGAAGATTACCGCGTGGCCCGTCTCCGGCCACTCATTGCCCTCGGCGGTGTGGCAGCTCTTGCAGTTGCCAGCCTCGGCGCCAATGTAGGTGCCGGCCCTGATTTGGACCGCTTCCATCTTGCTCTTGCCGGCATCGTTCCCGACGACTAAATCGACTTTGTACATACCGGGAACGTCGGGCGTGAACTTTACGATCTGAGCGTCTTTCTTGTTAAGGTCGGCCTTGGAAGCGCTCGGCTTGGTGAGGGTCCACGCGTAGGTCTTCGCGGGCCCTTTCGGGTCGGTGGTGTCGCCCTTCAACGTCACCGGGACGCCTATCGAGACGTTGGGCAGGCCGGTGGCGCCCATCTGAACGGTCGTCGTGGTGCCCGGCAGTGTGGCGGTGATTACGTTTGGATCGGCAGGATTAGCTGCAATTGGCACTATTTGTAGGACAGCCACTGGCAGCTTCGCCTGAATAGCAGGCGCGCTCGCGGCCGGGGTCGGTGCTGCTGCCGCTGCCGTCGGCTTGGCTGCAGCCTGCGTTGCCGGTGGCGGCGCAGGTGGTGTCGTCGGTGCTGGTGCGGCCGCGGTGGCGGGCGTCGGCACAACTTGTGCAGGTGTCGCTGGCTTGGATGATCCAACGAGTCCAGCCATCACTGCCACTACGGCCAGTATTGCGATCACTGCAATTACGCCGAGTAAGACTCCGATTGGCTTGACGGCCATATTACCTCCTCGTCACATGGCTTAAGAACGAACTTAGGGACACCCCGCGGGGAAAAGAAGATCGGAGGGCTCATCTCATCCGTTCAAGGACCCATTTGTCTGACACCTCCTTCGGTGGCCGGAATCGTGACGATGCCTGCCGAAAAGGGGGCGTGACAGCCCGTGTCCCTCCTCGCGGATCGCATCAGGTCTACCTCTCTGACGCGCACAGGTGGCCTCGCTATCGGCCACAGAGTCCCACATCCGTTGAAGCTACGGGCATTTGGGGTAGAGGCAAAGACAAACGTAGGGTTGATCTGGAGGCCGCTCGCGGACCTCCCGATCAACCTTCCTCGGACACGCCTCTCATCATCGCTACCTGCTAGAAGCAGCATGGCGCAGCACATCCTGCCTGGCACCTTTGTCAACGGAAAGTATCGCCTGCTCAGCTCCAATGCTGGCGTGCGACCTCGCAGCCTGATCGTTCAATGTGCCGGCTTCTCGGTGCCTCGGCCACGGCCCGCCAAAGGACGAAGTCCTTGCCACGGCGACTCACCTACGGAGAGCGCCACTAGACGCCCTCTGGCAGACGAGCGTTCGTTGCCCTACGCCGTGACAGTCCAGGTGGTGGCACCGGGCAGGGGGTTTCTCCCTGCAGGCTGCGACCTACTTGCCGGCCGCGTTTCCGTCTGCCGGTACTAGTACTATGATGCAGTGGCCATACCTCCGCCCAGGTGCGGAAAAGCACGCTACCGCTGCGCGGATTGTAGTACGTTTGCCTCACGTAAGTCAACGTGGAGATTCCCGGGTCCGGCCTATCGAAGATGAATTGGGTGGCTAAATTGTGGTTGACGTGAACAATGCTGGGTGCTACACTGCAGCCGACACAGACGCGGTCCAACGTGAGCGCAGCCACTCGAGCTTCCCTGAGGCCCGAGAGGATCTAAGGCAGGAGGAGTGCACGAATGGCCGATAGTGAGGTTAGCAGCCTTTGTCCCCCTCACCACTGGGAAGTGACCTCTATCCGTATCGATGGTATCAGCTACTACCATCATCGCTGCAAGAAATGTCGCGCCGAGAAGGACATCAGCTTCAATGCTACCGGGGCGACGCGCTGGGTTAGCCGCAAGCCGGCGGAGAAGCATTAACAGGACCGCCGGGGCAATTCGCGGCTTCTCGCTCCAAGGCTGGCTTCTTTGGTCTCGGACCGAGCGTGTTTCCGCCTGACGCGGCCCTAACGTTCGAGCGGGGACAAAAGACCGCCCCGCGCCCAGGATGCTCCTGCTTTCCCTCTTCGATTCCCCTCGCGGGTCTAGCCCCATGGCTTCAGGGTATTGTCCCTGATGAAGTCCCAGTTTATGTCCGTCCCCAGTCCAGGCTTCTGCGATATGTGAATATAGCCCTGGTCGTCCATCGGGTCGATGATCTCGGTGAGCCAGGGTGTCGAGGCCTCGTAGTCCCACAACGGATGCAGCAGCCCCCGCTCGTAGTACTCGCCGGGTATTCCCATTGCCCCCAGGACCTGCAGGTTGCCGGCGTTGCCCGTGCCAGCCGCGTGGACTTCGAGGCGGACCCCCAGCGCGTCGCAGAGGCCGATGGCCTTGACCATCGGCGTGATGCCGGCGTGCCAGACATCGTAACGGCTGGCGTGGGCCGCGCCCCGCATGATCCATTCGGCCCGGGTGTAATGCTTCCCCTCCGCGGTCTCCGGGCCCACGATCATCAGCTTCTCTAGCTGGCCGGTCAGCCACACGTACGAGGCAACATTATGCTCGTTCATCGGCTCTTCCATCCAGTAGAAGTCGAGCTCCTCCAGGGCCCGGCTGAGCTCCAGGGCCTCCTCTCGGGTATAGTCGTGATGCGGGTCGAGCATCAGCCGCATATCAGGGCCCACGGCCTCACGCACGGCCCGGCACGCCGCTATGTCGCGCCTGAGGTTGGGGCCGATGGGAGACATCCAGGTATGAAGCTTGAGCGCGGGATAGCCTCGCTTCTGGCAAGCCAGAGCGAACTTAGCGTACGCCTCGGGGCTATCAAGGCCGCCGGGAATGTCGTCGCCGCACATCGTGCTGGCGTAGGCGGGCACCTTGTCCCGGAAGCCGCCCAGCAGCTTGCAGACCGGCAGCCCTGTCAACCTGCCGGCGAAGTCCCAGAGTGCCATATCGAGCGCGCCGATGTTGCGATCGGACAGGGCGGCCCGGTGCGACCGCTGGTCGCGACGAAGGCGCTGCCAGATCTGCTCGCGGTCCAGCGGGTCGCGGCCCACCAGGGCGGCCCTGGCGGCCGGGAGCATCTCTTCTGATCCGCCGAAGCAATAGCCGTCCACCTCTTCGTCGGTGGTGATCCGCGTCATGACCTGGACGGCGTCGTGCTCCGGAGCCGGGTGGGTGTGGCCCTCCTCATCTCGACCGAGGGTTGATCGGTATCGAAAGGTCAACGTCTGGACGTCGGTGATCTTCATGCTTCTCCCTCTAACGTTCACGCCCATATGTGTGAATGGGCCGATTCTCCTGGCCGAAGGCGCTCGTTCTTCGGGGCAATTATCAGGCTTTCGCCGAGGTTGTCAACTGTGGTTGACCGACGTCTATCCCAACCGGGCCAGTGTGCTTACATCTTTAACTCTGTGCTATACTGTCTGTGCCATGATGAAAGGGAGAATGCCGTCAGTGGCGATTCGGCACATATTCCATATGATCGTCGATTAAGGGGCGCCTGCGTGAGGAAAGACCTTGTTAGCATAGCCGACTTGTCCGTCGAGGATTTCTGGAGGATTATGCACACGGCCGCTCGGCTCAAGGCTGAGCAGAAGGCGGGCACCGCGCGTCCTCTCCTGGCGGGAAAGGTCCTGGGAATGATCTTTCAGAAGCCCTCCCTTCGCACCAGGGTTTCCTTTGAAGTAGGGATGCGCCAGTTGGGCGGCCACGCTATGTACCTTGCGCCGGACGAGATCCAGCTTGGGCGCCGCGAGAGCGTGCCAGATGCGGCGAGGGTGCTCAGCCGCTTCGTGGATGGGATCATGATCCGTACCTTCGCCCACCGAGAAGTCGAGGTGCTGGCCGAGCACGCCACCGTGCCGGTGGTCAACGGCCTCTCCGACTTCAGCCATCCCTGTCAGGCGTTGGCCGACATGCTCACCATCTACGAGAAGCGTGGCCGGCTGGAGGGCCTGACCCTGGCTTATGTGGGCGATGGCAACAACGTCGCCCATTCGCTGCTGCTGGCGGCCGGTCTCGCCGGTATGAATATGGCGGTAGCTTCTCCGCAGGGATACGAATGTGATCCGCAGGTGGTAGCGAGGGCCCGGGCCTCGGCGCAGGCCAACGGATGTGTGTTGCGGTTCGTAGCGGACCCGCGGGAAGCAGTGCGCGATGCCGATATAATATATACCGACGTCTGGGTAAGCATGGGCCAGGAGACGGAGCAGCAGCAGCGGGTCAGCGTCTTCGATCCCTATCGGGTGGACGCCCGGCTCGTCGAGCTGGCGTCGCCTGATGTGCTGGTGATGCATTGCCTTCCCGCCCATCGCGGCGAGGAGATAACAGACGAGGTTCTCGACGGACCGCACTCGATAGTTTTGGACCAGGCCGAGAATAGACTGCATGCCCAGAAGGCGGTGCTGGCCCTGTTGATGGGGAACGGCGGTGCGGGGTAGGAAGGAACGAGATCGAGAGTGGAGCAGCTTTCAGAGACAATCCTGCCGGTCCTGACCACCTTCAGGATATGGGACCTGGTGGACATCCTGACGATGGCGGTGGTGATCTATGGCCTGCTGAGTTTCTTCCGCGGCACCACGGCCGTTTCCGTACTCTATGGGCTTGGCTTGCTGCTGGTGGCCATGCTGGTGGTCACCAGCCTGCCGGAGTTGACGGTGTTGAACTGGATGCTGCGGAACTCGCTCCCCTTTATCTCCGTGGCGCTGGTCATTCTCTTTCAGCCCGAGCTGCGCCGGGCAATGGAGCGCATCGGCCGCGTCCGAGGGCTTCTGAACCGGCCTCTCACGCCCAGGCAGGCGTTGACGGCTTCGCGCGTCATCGAAGAGGTGGCCCGGGCGTGCCGCCGGCTGTCGGAGCGCCGGCAGGGCGCGTTAATCGTGCTCGAGCGGGAGACGGGACTCCAGGAGTTCATCGAAAGCGGCGTGGAAGTGGATGCGATGGTGTCGATGGAGATGCTGGCCACCCTCTTCTACCCGAACTCGCCGCTCCACGACGGGGCAACGATCATCCGGGGGGACCGGCTGGTCGCGGCGGGATGCGTCTTGCCTCTATCTACCAGCAGCCAGGACTATGATATGGGCACCCGGCACCGGGCAGCGCTGGGCATAACCGAGGAGACCGACGCCATAGCGGTGATCGTCTCCGAGGAGACCGGCACCATCTCGGTGGCCAACGACGGGCGTCTCGTGCGCCATCTGGACGACGCCCGCCTCAGGAAGGTGCTATCTGCCATATATCCCTCCTCCGGACGCGATGTGTTCCCGCGGTGGCACCGGCTCAAGCAAGCAGCGGAGAAACAGAGTGGCTAGCAGGACAGGATGCTAACTTACTGGCGTCAGAACCTACCGTGGATAATATTCTCTCTGCTGCTCTCATTCGCTCTTTGGACAGTGATAACCCGGCAGCAGTACCCGGAGGAGACCAATGCAGTCAGCGGCGTTCCGGTCGAGGTGACGGGACTGCCGGCTGACCTTGTGCTGCGCAACCCTCCGTCGAGCGTGAGGCTGTGGGTGAGTGCCCCGCGGCAGCGGTGGCCGCGCCTCGGGCCGGACAACTTCCGTGCCCAGATTGACGCCAGCCGGGCCCAGGCCGGCGTACAGGAGCTTCCGGTCCACGTCACATCGCTCGATCCTTCCGCGCGGGTCCTGGTGATCGAGCCGAACCGGACCAGCATCGGGCTGGAACGCATCGCATTGAAGGATGTCGGCGTGCAGGTCAAGATCGTCGATAGCGTCTCGTTCGGCTTCGAGGCTGGCTTGCCTTCGGTGGCCCCGCAACAGGCGCGCGTCAGCGGCCCGGAGAGCGCCGTCGACCAGATAGTCTCGGTGGTAGCCTCTCTCCGGTTGGATAGCGCGCGCAGCAACGTCAGCGAGTGGGTCCGTCCGGTGGCGCAGACTGCCGATGGCCGGGAGCTGCGCGATGTGAGCGTTAGCCCGGAGACAGTGCTGGTAGAGGTCCCGATCAAGCAAGAGGTGACCTATCGCACCGTTCCGGTGGTGCCGCAGATCGTCGGCGAGCCAGCGCTGGGGTATCAGATGGTGGGCATCGCCGTCGATCCGAGCTCGCTGACCGTGGTGGGGGACCCGACGGCTATCAACGACCTGCGCTTCCTGAGCACCAAGCCCGTGGACCTGGGCCGCACGGCGAAAGACCTGACCGTTGCCATCGATCCGCAGCTCCCCGCCAACGTGGCGTTGGCCCGTGACCAGAAAGTGACGGTGAGGGTATCCGTCAGCCCCACCCCAGGGACGATGAGCATGCGGCTCGTCCCGATCATTACGGGAGCGGATGCGGGCCTGGAGGGGAGTGTTGAGCCTAACAGTGCGCAGGTTATGCTGTCCGGGCCAACGCCGGTGCTCGGCCTGCTGACGCCGCAGGACGTTCAGGTAATTGTCAACGCGACAGACCTGGGCGCCGGCTCTCATAAAGTCACTGCGACGGTGGTCGCCCCCCCTACGGTCAAGGTGGAGCAGGTCGTGCCTCCTGTTTTGACGGTTACCCTGCGCCCTGCAGCTACCGCCACACCGGCCAACCGGTGAGCATCTCCCGCGAAGACAAGCAGATATCAAGGGATGCCTAGCGTGGCAAGACCGCTAGTGGCCCTGGTGGGCAGACCCAATGTGGGCAAGAGTACCCTGTTCAACCGGCTGATGGGGCGTCCGGTCGCGGTTGTGGAGGACGTAGCCGGCACGACCCGCGACCGCCTGTACGGCGATGTTGCCTGGGGGGATAGGGAGTTCACGTTCGTGGACACCGGCGGCCTCGAGGTCAGCCCGGCCACGGACCTCATCGCGCAGGTGCGCGAGCAGGCCCACGAAGCCATTCTGGACGCCGATTTGGTGCTGTTCGTGGTGGATGCCCGGGAGGGTATTACCCCCGGCGACGTCGAGGTGGCCGAGGTGGTCAGGCGATCCCGGCGGCCGGTTGTGGTGGTGGCCAACAAGGCCGACAACGAGGAGCGCGCGATGAGCGCGATGGAGTTCTACCAGCTCGGACTGGACCTCGTGACACCGGTCTCGGCCATTCACGACACCGGCATCGGAGAGTTGATGGCGGCGGTGCTGGAGCGCCTCCCGGAAGCCGAGGAGGAGCCGGAGCCTGTCGCCGCTACCAATGTGGCCATCATCGGCCGGCCCAATGTCGGCAAGTCTTCGCTGCTGAATGCCCTCGTCGGCTACGAGCGGGCCATCGTGCACAGCGTGCCGGGCACCACCCGCGATGCCCTTGACACGCTGTTGGACTATCGGGGCAAGATGGTGCGCTTGATAGACACCGCCGGGATCCGCCGTCGTGGGCATATCGAGCAGGGAGTGGAACGGCACAGCGTGCTGCGCTCGGTACGGGCACTGAGCCGGAGCGATGTGGCGATACTGGTCATCGACGCCACAGAGGGCTTGACGGCCCAGGACCTGCATATCATTGGATTTGCCCGCGATGCCGGCAAGGGAATGGTGGTCGCCGTAAACAAGATGGATGCCCTCACTGGCGGACGGGACAAGTTGCAAGAGACATTGCGGGTGGGACTGGACTTCGTGCCCTACGTACCGGTATTATATGTGTCGGCGAAAAGCGGGCAGGGGGTGGAGCAAGTGCTGGAGACGGCATTGCGGGTGGCGGAGGAACGCAGCAAGCGTCTGCCCACGCGTGCCTTGAGCGACGCAATCGAGCGCGCCGTGCAGCGCCATCCGCCGCCGACCCGGGGCGGTCGGATGCTGCGGATAACCCACATCACTCAGGCGCGGTCAGAGGCGCCGACATTCGTACTGTTCGTCAACGACCCTGCCCTGGTGCACTTCTCTTACGCTCGGTACCTGGAGAACCAGTTGCGAGCGGAGTTTGGATTCGAAGGCACACCGTTGAAGCTCGTATTCCGCGGTCGCGAAGGGAAGGACAAGGAGGCACGCGTATGATCCAACCCTGGCATCTGGTGTTCATCATCGCGGGCTACCTGCTGGGGGCCGTTCCGTTCGGGCTCCTGTTGGGCCTGGCTAGAGGCATAGATGTCCGCCAGGTGGGGAGTGGGAACACGGGTGCCACAAACGTGCTGCGTACCCTGGGATGGCGGGCCGCTGCCGTTGTCTTCCTCGCCGACCTCGCCAAAGCAGCTATACCGGTGGTGGCCGCCCGTTATCTCGTGGGCATCCCCTTGGTCGAGGTCGCCACGGGCATCGCTGCCGTGGTGGGCCATAACTGGTCCATTTATTTGCGCGGCAGGGGCGGGCGAGGCGTGTCCAGCGCCTTTGGCGTCATACTGGTCACTTCGCCGCTGGTGGGGCTGGTCTCGCTGGTCGCCTTCGTGGTGCTGGTGGCTGCTACGAAGTACGTTTCGCTGGGGTCGATAATCGGCGCGGTCCTGGGCGCTGCCCTACTTATCGCCCACGTAGTGGCGGAGCAGCTTACGCCTATCGGGTCCGTCAGTGTTTTTGGAGCGCCCAGTCCGTTTCATATCGCGTTTGCCCTCACCGTCGCGCCGATAATCGTCTTCCAGCACCGCGATAACATCCGGCGGCTGTTGACGGGGACCGAACGCAAGCTCGGCCAACGCGTCTCATAATTACATTTAAGCTATATCGTTGTGGCGGAGCAACACGATGATCAAGTCGGAATTGGTGGACTGGCTGGCAGACGAACTGAACATCACCCGGCGCGAAGCGAAGAGTATGGTCGATTCGGTGCTGGAAGGCATCGTCGAGGCCCTGGCCTCGGATGGTCACCTGACGTTGCGGGGCTTCGGCACGTTCGAGGTGCGGCGACGGGGCGCTCGTGAGCCGCGGCCCGTCTTCGATCACGCCTCGGCGGCCGTTCCCGGCCAATCAGGGGTGCTGTTCCGACCCAGCCGGCCGCTCCGCAGCCGCCTGGAGTCGAGGATGGAGCGGTCTTGAGGCATGCGCGTCCCTCTCCTGGACTGTGCACCGTGCATCTATGCGCGGGCATGAGAAAGTCAGAGCCGGCGTTGCTGCGGGGATGGGCGACGCCTGCGCTGGCGCGTGCTGGGTGGATGGGGTGTTCCGCCGTTGCGGGGCTTCTACTGTCTGGTGATCTCGCTCGATCGTGATGTCGAGCTTGCCCTTGGCCGCCGGGGGCGCGCCCTCTTCCCCGCCGGCACGCTGGTCTACTCGGGAAGTGCACTGGGCGGTGTCGAGGCCCGTGTCGCCCGCCACGTACGGTCCGAGAAGCGCACGCACTGGCACATAGATTACCTGCTGGCGCACGCCACAGTAATCGAGGTGTGGGCGGGCCGGAGCGACGAGCGCCTGGAGTGCCTCTGCGCCCGGCTCCTGCAAACGCTGCCCGGCGCTATGCTGCCTTTCTCCCGTTTCGGCGCGTCCGATTGCCGTTGCGCTGGCCATCTCGTGTGGCTGCCGGCGCGCCCACGGATGGCCGACCTCGCTTTGCGCCTCGCCGTGGCCCGTCCCGGGACTGAGCTGGAGCTGCTTTCGCCCGCCCCCGGCTGAGGGGGCGCGGCCGCCGGGCTAGTCGTGGACGCTGACCCGCATACCGATTGCCCCGAACTCCCACATGAACAGGGCGTCATCGTACTGCATTCCCACACATCCGTGGCTGCCGGCCTGCGTGCCGAACTGCCAGGCTGGGGTCCAGTAGTTGTAATGCAGGGCGACGCCGTTGGGGGCAAAGTACTGGGTGAACAGAACACCCTTCAGATAATAGCCCAAGGGAGCACTTCGGGGAATCCCGATGGTCTCCGAATCCATGGTCTCGTCTGCCACGCGCGAGTAGATATGCCACTCTCCCTTGGGGGTCTCCAGGCCCGGTACACCGGTGGCTACAGCAACTGCCTTGACGGCCTGCAGTCCGATGAAGGCTGTGGCCCTTTGGTTGGTGAGATTGACATCGATCCATCGCTCCCCGTCAAGGGCCTCCTGTGGCGCGATGGGGCGCGTGGCGTCTTGGGGTATCAGCCCCACGGCCCTGGCGATGTCACCGGCCAGCACCACCGTCACGGTACCTGCCGCTGCCCAGGGCGCATCGTTCTTCCATTTCTGGAACACGGCGCGCTCCAGCCGCAGCACCGTGCTGCCGCCCTGGTCGGCGACCTCGCTCATCGGCAAGCCGTAGTAGGCAACAGGGTCCTCCTGCGAAAAGTAGAGGGCCTTCATCTCCGGGTCGGCGTCCAGCATCTTCTGGTGCATTTGGACGATCTCTTCCGGGGTGCGCTTGGCTTCGGCCGCCCAGTTGGCAGGGCGCGGTATGCGATAGGTGCTCAGCAGCCAGGCATCTCTACCGGCCTTGGATACCTCGTTGAAGATGCTTACGAGCTGGGCCTGATTCTCCTCAGGCTGCCAGCGCAGGATCGCTCGCTGGAATGCCTGGTGGATGAGGCCGCCGGCCTCGTACCGGCTGCTGATTGGGTAGCCCAGTTGGGCCTCGCCGCCGAGGCGATAGAACTCGCTGGCCATGCGAGCCTGATCATCGTCCAGCACGGGAAAGCCTTTGCCCGAGCCGCCGGCGGATTGGGTGAAGAAATGACCGCCGGGGATGTCCCAATCTTCGGGCTCAGGCTCAGCCGCCAGAGAGGGCGGCGAGATGGGAGCCAGGGAGAGTACCAACGACAGCAACGCCAGAGCAACAACGACTCGCATGACCTGCACATCTCCGTCCGGTATGTATCTTGGCGTGAAAGAAATGGCCCGCCAAGGTAGTTTGGGTAACCCATAAGGAAAATTATACCGGGCCGGAGATCGATATGCAATGAATACGGTCGATCAAATCTCCGAATCGGATCCGGAATCTCCGAATTGTACGATGCTTCTCATCCTGCTCTCAGCTTAGGGCCTGCACTAGACTGCACGCTGCTCTGGCCAGCGCCCGTACCTCTCGGGCCAGATTGGCGAACTCCTCTGTGCTCAGGGACTGTTTCCCGTCGCAGAGGGCCTGGTCCGGGTGAGAGTGCACTTCGATCAGCAGGCCGTGCGCGCCCACCGCCACCGCGCCTCTCGACATAGGCGCGACGAGGTCGGCGCGACCCGTGCCGTGGCTGGGGTCCACCATTATCGGCAGATGAGTCTCGCGCCTCAGCAGTGGCACTACATTCAGATCGAGCGTGTTGCGGGTATACTCGGAATCGTGGGTCCGGATGCCGCGCTCGCAGAGGATCACCCGCGAGTTGCCGTTCGCCAGGATGTACTCGGCACTGAGCAGCCACTCTCGGACCGTAGCCTGGAACCCGCGCTTGAGCATGATGGGCTTGCCGGTGCGGGCTGCCCGCTGCAGCAGCCGGGAGGACGTCATATTCCGCGCTCCAATCTGGAGGATATCGGCGTAATAGGCAACGAGGTCGATGTCTTCCGAGTCCATCACCTCGGTGATGATGGGCAAGCCGGTTGCTTCCCGTGCCTCGGCCAGCAGCCGAAGGCCCTTCTCCCCCAGCCCCTGAAAATCGTACGGTGATGTGCGGGGCTTATATGCTCCCCCCCGCAACACGTTCGCGCCCGCCGCCTTCACCGCCACAGCGGTCTCCAGCAACTGCTCGCGCGACTCGACTGCACACGGTCCCGCCATCAGCACCAGCTCGTCGTCTCCGATGCGGAGGCCGTTCACCTCCACCACCGTGTCGGCAGGGTGGCTGGCGCGGCTGACCAATCGGTAAGCCTTGCCGTTGCCGTTTCCCGTCGTGTTGGTCGTCGTGGTCTGCTGGTTGCCTGTCATCGTCCCACCTCCCTTGAAGCTCCTTTTTATCTGACGTGAATGTTCCCGGTTTGTCGAAGGGCTTGCGGATCGGCGGGGTGCTTTCCGGCTGGCTTCCACGGCCTGGGTCCTGGGGATAGCTGAGGTGCTTCTAGACGCGAAGACCGTGGGCCTTTCTTCAAGCACGCCCACGGTCCTTTGTCCTGGCACTGGTCTGGAGGGCTCAGCCACCTCCTACCGGGGCGTGCCAGCCGTAGGTAAACGACCAATACCAGTAGGCATAGGCTGGTGCGAGGTTGCTCCCGGTACGGATTTCAGCGGCCTGTCCAGACATCGCTCTGTACACAGTCCTTGAATGCAGAAAACTATCGACGGACTACCATCCGTTGATAGCATAACTTTAGCACAGCATTAGGCCGATGTCAACGCATTTTCGCATGGAATCCGTCCGAATCAGCGATGGGCGAGGAGTGATTGTGCGAGATCTAGCTGTAGATGCCTCGTCTGTGCTTGACAACTTGACTAATTGGCCTGTACCTAGTATATCAATGGCGCGGCGACGCACTCCGGTGCTAGACATAGATAGGCGCGGCCGATGCCGTGGGTGCCACTTATAATGGCAGCATATCCGATCGTTCGATGGAGGAACCGACATGAGAGTAACCAGTGTCCAGGCCGATCTGATCAACCTACCCCACCGGCAAGCGATGGCTTCTGCCTCCAATCGCTCATTCGGGCTAACCAAGGTCATCGTGCAGGTTCATACGGATGAGGGCATCACGGGCCTGGGGGAAGCGCCGGGCAACGAAGAGATCCGGGCGGCCGTTCTGCGGGTGGGCAACGGATTCTTGAAGGGGCGCGATCCCTTCGACATAGAGCGCACCGTGGAAATGATGCCGGGTCCCCATAAGGGGCTTTACGGTCCGAACACCACGGTGCAGTCCGCCATAGATATGGCGTTGTGGGACATTATGGGTAAGAGCACGGGCCGCTCCCTGTGCGAGCTGCTCGGCGGACGCTACCGTGAGCGCATCCTCATCTCTGCTCCCATCTTCGATACCAGCGGCAGCAGCGATCCGGTTGCCTCGCAGATCGAGGCCGCGCAGAAGGCCGCCGCCGAATTCGGCTTCAAGACCTTCAAGCCAAAGGCCGGTGTGGGCAAGCCGGGCTGCGAGATAGCGGTGGTAGCGGCGCTGCGCAAGACCTTCGGCGACGACATCAACATCCGCGTCGATCCGAATGGCATCTGGTCGGTCGACGAGTCGATGCGGATTGCCCGGCGGATGGAGGAATACGACCTCGAGTGGCTGGAGGACCCGGTGTGGGGCATCGAGGCTTCCGCCCGCCTGCGGTCCTCGATCCACACCCCCATCGCCACCAATATGTTCGTTCGCAACTTCGACCAGTTGCCCGTGGCCGTCCGTCTCAACGCCGTGGATGTTGTGCTGGGCGACCCCCGCATCTGGGGGAGCATCCTCACCACCAAGAAGCTTGCCCACGCCCTGGAGGCGATGGCTCTGGGCTTCGCTATGCACTCCTCGGGGGAAATGGGCATTGCCATGGCGGCCAAGCTCCACATCGCGGCATCCTCGCCGAACCTAAGCTACGCCATCGACGCCACCTGCTGGTACCATTCGGGAGAGATCGTCGCCGGATGGGTGCCCGCAGTGGTGGACGGCAGCATTGCGGTGCCGAGGGGCCCCGGCCTGGGCGTGGAGTTGGACCCGGACGCTTTCAAGCTGTACAAGACGCTCCATGACAAAGAAGGCGACTACCATGCCGAGCACACCTACCCGTTGCGGCCTCACTGGTGGTACTAGAGAGGCCAATGTAGCCGCAGGGTTTACCCCTGCGGCGGACTCAGCTCGCAGCCGTAAAGGCTGCGGCTACATCGGACAAACTGTTGGCGAACGCGTCCTGTCGTGGACCTAATCCTGTGCCAAGAAAAGGAGAAGGAGATGTCTAGGCTCGTATCGTTAGTAGCGGTGATTGTGGTGGCCTCTCTCGTATTGCTCGCCTGCGCTCCGCCGGCCGCGCCTACCGCGGCGCCCACGAAGCCTGCGGCCCCCGCCGCGCCGACCGCGGCTCCATCTGCTCCAACGGCTGCCGCACCCACCGCCACGGCCAAGCCGGCAGCCACCGCGACGCCGGCTGTCAAGATCAAGCGAGGTGGTACCTTACGCTATGGGAAGTCCAACGAGTGGCAGCCCAGTCTGGACCCCCACCAGAACACTGGCTGGCCGGCCGGCCAGGACGTGATCTTCAGCTCGATGACGCGCGGTAAGTTCGACGAGAACACCAAGCAGTGGAGCCTGGGACCGGGCCTCGCCGAGTCCTGGGAACAGCCCGATGCCAAGACCATCGTCTTCAAGCTGCGCAAGGGCGTCACCTTCCACGATGGCAGTGCCTTCAACGCCGAGGTGGCCCGGTGGAACTTTGACCGGATGATGAACCATCCCAAGTCAGGGGCCAAAACGGAGGCGGGGATCATCGAGTCGATGCAAGTGGTGGACGATTACACCCTGCGTCTGAACCTGAAGTCGCCGCCCGCCGGCTTCCTGGGGCAGATCAGCGACTCTGGCTTCATCGGGCGCATGTGGATAGGCTCCAAGGAGGCGGCGGAGAAGATGGGGGACGACTACATCGCTCGCCATCCCGTCGGCAGCGGGCCGATGACCTTTGTAGAGTGGAAGGCTGGCGACAGTATGACCGTGAAGAAGTGGGACAAATACTGGGAGAAGGGCGAGGATGGCCAGCCCCTGCCCTACCTCGACGGCATCGTGTATCGCTTGATAATCGACCCGACGGTGCGAACACTGGAGATAAGGACTGGCAATATCGACGTGTCAGACTCCGTGCCCCTTAAGGATATACCGGCGGTAAAGGCCGATCCCAACCTTGAGTTCGTGGAGTATCACTGGTCGGCGGAGCTTCATTATATCCCCTTCAACACCCAGAAGGCGCCGTTTGACAACGTTAAACTACGCCAGGCAGCAGCGTACGCCCTTGACCGCGATAGCCTGGCCAAGGCCATCGGCATGGGCGCCGGCTATCCCCACGCCCATTTCTGGGCCCCAGGCGTCTTGGGGTACGACGAGACGTTGCCTAAGTACACCTATCAGCCAGACAAAGCCAAGCAACTGGTGAAAGAGGCTGGTTTCCCTGACGGCGTCTCGGCGGAGGGTAGCTTCTTCACCTCAGGTGCAATTCCCCGTCACGCCGAAGCCGTGAAACAAATGTGGGAGGCGGTGGGCATTCGTCTCACGCTTGATGTAATGGAGCGGACTGCCTTCGTCTCCAAATTACAGACTGGCGGTCATCAGGTAGCCTTCTCGACCCGAAGCGCCAGCGTGATGGACCCGCACGAATACTGCTTCCGCTTATGCAGTGACGGGGTCTTCAACTTCGCTGGGTGGAAGAATGCCGAATTCGACAAGTGCATGGAAGAAGGGCTGAACACCACTGACGAGAAGAAGAGAGCCGAGACCTATAAGCGATGCCAGAAGTTCGTATACGACGAAGTGCCATACACGGAGACCTTCTATACACCGAGGAACGTGGTAGTCAATAAGAAGGTAAAGGGTTGGCTACCACACCGGGCCTTCGAGACCCGTCTCACCTGGGCCTGGCTGGACAAGTAATCGAGGTTGCGCGACGCGATCGTGTAGGGGCGCACGGCTGTGCGCCCCTATTGGGCGCGCGCCTACCGGACAATGAACTGAAAGGAACAGCATCGATGCGGACTATCTTCTGGCAGCAACTGCGGCGCGGCGAGATCGAGCAGGCGGCGAAGGAGGGGGCGGCAGTCATCGTGCCCATCGGCTCCACCGAGCAGCACGGCCCGCACCTGCCCGTGGACACGGATATTCGTAGCTCCTCGGAGATCGCCCTCCGCGCCGCCCGGCGCATCAACGAATTCCCGGTGCTGATCGCGCCGCCGGTGTGGTCGGGGTACTCGCCCCACCAGATGCACTTCCCCGGCACCATCACCCTGCGGGCGGATGTGTTCATCGGCCTGCTGGTGGACGTCGGGACGAGCATCGCCAAGCACGGGTTCAGGAAGATCTTCTTCTTGAACGGGCACGGCGGCAACCGCGGCCTGGTCATCACTGCGACGATGAAGCTGAGCGATGTGGGGGTTGAGGTGGCCTCGGCCACGTACTGGGATATGATCACCGAAGAGATCAATCAGATCAGGAGCGGCCCCCTGGGCAGCATCGGCCACTCCTGCGAACTGGAGACCTCGACGCAGCTCGCCATACAGCCGGAGAACGTGGATATGGGCCAGGCCGTCGGGCAGCTCCGCACGAAGCGCTCACGCTTCTTCAGCATCGATATGGTAGAGCCGCACCGGGTCTTCTTCTCGCCAACGGCGTCTCGTAGCGTCATCACGACCGGCGTGGCCGGCGATCCCTCATACGCCAGCGCCGAGGAGGGGGAGCGGTTTCTGGACGCGGCGGCCGACGCGGTGGCTACTTTTCTTCGAGAATACCACGCCATCTAGCGCAGCCGGCCCTCACCGGAGGGTTGCCGTGTTGCGGCCCCGGTGCCATCGCGCGCAAAGGAGAAAAATATGGCGTCCACAGACGAGCTGAAGGACCGGCTTTGCCGGACCATCGATTCGCATCGTGGCGATACCGTGGCCATCGCGAACACTATCCTGCGCCATCCGGAGACGGGCTTCAAGGAGTTCCAGACGGCGAAGCTAGTGGCGGGGGAGCTTGCCAAGATGGGGCTGCCCTATCGGGAGGGGCTGGCCATGACCGGCGTGAAGGCGAAGCTGGAGGGCGCGTCGCCGGGTCCAACGGTCGCGGTGATGGGCGAGCTGGACGCCC
>JAMCWG010000150.1 GCA_023475235.1 Chloroflexota bacterium | reverse complement strand
AAGCAGCCCTCCGCCGTGGCGCTGCTGAACCTGACCACAGCCGTCGGCGGCACCGGATCGCCCGGGCTGATGATGGTCTCCAAAGCCTACGCCGAAAAGAACGGCGTGGATGCCCTGGGAGAGAAACCGATTGGGACAGGCCCGTTTATGCTGACCGAATGGAAGAAGGACGACCGCGCCACCTACAAGCCCTTTAACGGCTACTGGCGACAGGGGGAGGATGGCAAGCCGTTGCCCTACTTGGACCAGATAAATATGAGGGTCATCCGCGACAAGTCCGTGGCCCTGATCGAGGTTAAGACCGGCGCGGCCCACATCATCAAGCAGATCGACGACAAGGATGTGGCGGGCGTCAAGTCCGATCCCAACCTGCAGGTGACGATGATAACCTGGGCGGCCACTCCCGGCGCCATTGGCTTCAATCAGGAGAAGTCTCCTTTCGGCAAGAACCTGAAGCTGCGACAGGCCGCCCAGTACGCCCTGATCGCCAAGATCCTCGGCTTCGGCAACGCCTGGGCCGACTACTACAATTTCTGGATTCCGTCGTATCCCGGGTATGACGAGACGCTGCCCACGTTCAAGTACGATCTGGCGAAGGCTAAGTCCCTGATGAAGGAGGCGGGCTTCCCCGACGGCGCTGAAGTGGCCCTGACCTTCGACGCCCCCAACGGCCAGAAGCAGGCCGAGCTGGAGCAGCAGATGTGGGCGCAGGCCGGCATCAAGGCCACCCTGGTCGGTCTCGACGGCACCACCCGCAAGGCAAACACCAAGACCGGCAATTGGGAGGCCGTCCAGTTCGGCATGACCCCCTCGCCCGATCCGGATATGTGGTCGCGGATGTACACCTGCGAGGGATCCGCTAACTGGTCCAGCTACTGCAACAAGGAGATGGACAAGTGCATGGCCGAGGGCGGGCAGCTCACTGACCCCGCTCCACGAAGCGAGATCTACAAGCGGTGCCAGAAGATCCTCATCGAGGATTCGCAGATCTTCGGGGTCTTCATGGTGCCGAACAACGCCGTGGCCCGCAAGGAGGTCAAGAACCTGAAGTTCACCCAGCATCTGCTGAATATGCGGGAGGTCTGGCTGGACAAGTAGTAAGAAATGCTGGCATTGGTCCATTATGCTGATATGATGGACCAATGCCAGCGTGCAGGAACAAGAGGAGGTGCTGACTGTGAAGATCAAAGATATCGAAGCCTGGGTCCTTACCTGGCCGCCTTTCGAGACAATTTTCTGGACATCGATCAATCCCATCGGTTCGGTGAGCGAGCTTCTCATCAAGGTCACTACCGACGACGGCATCGTGGGCATCGGCGAGGCCCACGGTGGCAATCTGGTCGCCGGCGTGAGCCCCGACTTCACCAAGCGGGTGGCCGGGGCCGCCCCCGTCGTCACGCAGGCCATCAGGCCGATGCTGCTCGGCGAGAATCCCCTGGAGAACGACAAGCTCTGGGACAAGATGTTCTCGTTGACCTATCAGCAGGGCTGGGGCACCCACGGCTGGAGCCGCTCCGACATAATGACGGCCATCGCCGGGGTGGACATCGCCCTTTGGGACATCAAGGGCAAGGCGGCTGGCGTCTCCGTCAACCGGCTGCTGGGCGGCTTCAAGCAGAAGGTGCACTGCTATGTCATGGGCGGGTACTATCAGGAGGGCAAAGAGCCCTACACCGAGGCTCACCTGGCCAGGGACGCCGAGCGCTGGGTGAAGATGGGCTACAATGCCATCAAGATCAAGATCGCCCACGTGTCCATCGAGGAAGATGTCAAGCGCATCAAGGCCCTTCGAGACGCCATCGGCTACGACATTGATCTGATGCTGGATGCGAACGAGGGCTACAGTGTGCAGGATGCCATCCGTGCCATCCACGCTTTCGAGCCGTTCAAGATCCGCTGGTATGAGGAGCCGGTCCACTGGTACGATAACATCGAGGGGCTGGCCAAGGTGGCGGCGTCCACTACGGTGCCCCTGCACGCCGGCGAGCAGCAGTTGCACCGCTTCGGCTGCCGCGACCTCATCGAACGAGGAAAGGTCAGCTTCACGTCGCAGGACGGCAGGGAGACCGGCGGCGTGACCGGGTGGGTCATGGTAGCGGCCATCGCCAACGTGAACAATGCCCTGATGGCCCCTCACCACGACCCGCAGATCCACGGCCAGTTGGTGGCGGCGGTGCCCAACGGGCTGACGGTGGAGACATTCCCTGAGGCGGCGCGCGACCCCATCTGGAGCGAGCTGTTCGCCGTCCGCCCGGAGATCAAGAACAGCTACATCGAGATACCTGATCGCCCCGGCTTCGGCATCGAGGTCGACGAGAAAGTCGTCGAGAAGCGCGGGACGAAAGTACCGTAGGCCCCTTGATCGATGCAACCCATACAACCCTTGCGCAGGTCCGGGACCTGCGCAAGGGTTTGGGCCTCGCTTAGCCTGCCTGTCGACTCCGGATGGGTTGCGGCGGGCCGGTCAGGCGTGCTACGCTAAGTTGCAGAGGAACACGAGACCACTCCCGCAAGGAGATGCCCATGCGCTATAAGGGCTATCTACTGGCCGTTGCCTTCGGTGCCATCGGAGGTGGCTTCGCGGTTGCTCTACTGACAAGGGCCATTCCCAATATGATGTCGAGAATGATGCAGAATATGATGGCCCAGATGCGTGAAGCTGGCTGCAATCCATTGGAGATGTGACAGCGAATGCTGGCGGGCTTCGGTGAGGCCCGGGGTGAAAAGCCGAACGAGCATAACCGCGACTGAGCGCTGCTCGCCGCAACGGCCACGCGAGGACATGCGATGAAAGTTGTCACCGCCGCCCAGATGCGGTGGGTGGAGGAGCAGTCCACTGCCCTCGGCATGCCCGGGCCGGCCCTGATGCAGAACGCCGGCCGCGCCGTGGCCGATGCTATGCAGCGCGCCGCCGGCAGCCTGGCTGGAAAGCGAGTGCTGGTGCTGGTAGGGCCGGGCAACAACGGCGGCGATGGCCTGGTGGCCGCCCGCCATCTGGCCGATATGCGGGCCTCCGTCACCTGTTACCTCTGGGGCCGCCAGCAGGACCTTGACCCAAACCTGCTTCTCGTCCAGCAAAGGGGCCTTCTCGTCCTGCACGCTGATCGTGACCCCCAGTTGGAGCGCCTGCGGGCCCAGGCCGAGACGTGCGACTTCGTCCTCGATGCGCTGCTGGGGACGGGCAAGGCGCGGCCCATCGAGGGGCAGTTGAAGGCTATCCTGGACGTTGCGCGTGCCGCCAGGGGCGCGCAGATTGTGGCGCTCGATCTTCCCACCGGGCTCGATCCGGACACGGGGCGCACAGACCCGGCGTGCTTGGCGGCCCACACCACCGTCGCCCTGGGGTACCCCAAGCTGGGCCTGCTCCTTTTCCCCGGCGCCGGCTACGTGGGACGGCTGGTGGTTGCCGACATCGGTCTGGCCGGCGAGGGGCCGGACACGCGCGTGCAAATGGTCACCCAGCCGGAGATTGCGGCACTGCTCCCGGCCCGGCCGCCGGACGCCAACAAGGGCACCTTCGGCAAGGTGCTGGTGGTGGCTGGCTCGATGAACCTGACCGGCGCGCCGTTCCTGACGGCGATGGGCGCGGCCCGGGTAGGGGCCGGCCTGGTAACGCTGGCCACGGCGAAGAGCATCCACCCTATTGTGGCCGCTAGTGCCCACGAGACCACGTTCTTGCCGCTGCCTGAGGCCGAGCCGGGCGTGCTTGGCGAGGCGGCCGCGGAGAAGATGCTGGGAGCGCTGGATGCCTACGACACGCTGGTGGTCGGCCCCGGCCTCGGCCAGCATCCTGCCACCATCGACTTCGTCCTGCGCTTGGTGGAGGAAATGCCGGAAGATGCGCCCTCTCATGGATGGGTCCTGGACGCCGACGCGCTGAATTGCCTGTCACAACACCGAGAGCGGCTGGAGCGCATCCCCGGCAAGGCGGTGCTCACGCCCCATCCGGGTGAGATGGGCCGGCTGCTGGATACCAGCGTGAGCGATGTGGTGAGCCGGCGACTGGAGGTAGCGCAGGGGGCTGCGGCGGCGTGGCGGCAGGTCGTGGTCTTGAAGGGGGCTCACACGCTGGTGGCGGCGCCGGATGGGCAGGTGAGCATCAACCCTGTCGCTAACCCGGGGCTGGCCACCGCCGGCACGGGCGACGTCCTGGCCGGGGCCATCGCCGGGCTGCTGGCGCAGGGGCTGGACCCGTACTCTGCGGCCCGTTGCGGCGTGCACCTGCATAGCCTGGCGGCGGACATCCTGACCCAGGAGCGCGGTGACGCCGGCCTGATAGCCGGTGACCTCCTGGGTACGCTCCCGCGGGCCATCCGGCAGACGACGGCCGCAGGCAAGGGGCCTGGCCTCATGCTGGTGCCGACGCCTTGATATACCGTAGGGGCGAAGCACTCGCCCCTACCACATAGGAAACGTTCAATACATTCTTGATGAGGAGCAGCGAATGTCAGCCAATCAGTTCATTGGCACCTGGCGGCTGGTGTCCGCCGTGTACATCGCAGTCGACGGCCGGGTGGGCAACCTGTTCGGCCCGCATCCGGTTGGGTACATCACGTATAATGAAGATGGGCGGATGTCGGTGGCCATCATGCGACCCGACCGTCCCAGGTTCGCGAGGGGGGAAAGGTTTATCGAGGGGACACCGGAGGAGAAGATGGCCGCTGCCGACGGTTACCTTTCCTATTGTGGCAAGTACGAGGTCGGTGGAAACAAGGTCGCCCATCAAATTGAGGTCAGCCTGTATCCCAACTGGGTCGGCGGGGACCAGGAGCGTACCTTCGCCTTCGACGGCAACACGCTGACACTGACCACCCCTCCGTTCACGCTGCACGGCGTCCAGAACTATGGCCGTCTGGTCTGGGAGCGCGTCTGAGGGGCGCTGCCAGGACCTGTGATGTGATGCCCTCTCAATGGTCACTCGATGTGACCATGTCACCAAAGGCGACTCGCCGAGGCGAGGTTGCGCCCATTCGTATGGCAAGGTCGCCACGGCCCGCCAGAGGACGAAGTCCCGCCTCCGGCGGGCAGGCCGCCTTCGGCAGACGACTCGCCTTGGGCGAGGGCGCAACCAATGTCGGAGGTGACTGTGTTTCATTCACGCCCGCCGCCGAAGCCGCCGGCCGAGGCACGATTCGACTCGTAGATCCAGCGGACGCTGTTTGGTCTGGCGTACAAGCACGGTTGCGAACCGATAGAAAGAACTGTCGCTCAACTTCAATAGCAGGAGGGTAACATCGTGGCCGAGACTACCGTCAGGTATCC
The DNA here is from genome assembly GCA_023475235.1 of Chloroflexota bacterium. Lineage (GTDB taxonomy): Bacteria > Chloroflexota > UBA6077 > FW602-bin22 > JAMCWG01 > JAMCWG01. The sequence goes on along the minus strand of JAMCWG010000150.1, from coordinate 4,995 downwards.
GCTGACCCTGTCCATCGACTATCCCGAGACATTGAACCGGATGACCACTTTCTTCCGGATCTTCACTGCCATCCCGATTCTCATAATTCTGGGCCTGCTCAGTGGGGGCAATACCAGTACCCTGCGTGAGGGTCAAACCGTCACCTATCAGTACGGCGCCATTGGGCTCCTGTTCTTTCCAGTGCTGCTGATGATCCTCTTCCGGCTGAAGTATCCCCGGTGGTGGTACAACTGGAACCTTGAGCTGGCGAGGTTCGGCACCCGCGTGGCGGCCTACCTGGCGCTGCTCAGGGATGACTATCCTTCGACCGATGAAGAGCAGGCCGTTCACCTGGATTTTCCGTACCCCGATGTGCCGCGGGACTTGAACAGATGGCTGCCGCTCGTGAAGTGGTTCCTGGCTATCCCTCACTACATCGTTCTTTTCTTCCTCTGGATCGCTGCCCTTGTCGTCATAGTAATCGCCTGGTTCGCCATACTGTTCACCGGCCGCTATCCCAGGGGCCTGTTCGACTTTGTGGTCGGCGTGTTCAGGTGGGAGCTACGGGTGCTGGCGTATGGGTTCCTGCTGATCACCGATCGTTACCCGCCCTTCAGCCTGAGCGAGTAGGCAGAGGGCTTGGCCGGGGCTATGGGGCTCATCGCAAGTCTTGCGGAGGTACTGACGGCCAGGATATTCGTGCTGGGGGTGATCGCGGCAACTGCCCTCGCCGCCTGCCAAACGACGCCGGTGACGGTGCCTGCCTCGGTCACTGCCACTCCCGTGAGACCAGCACCGTCACCCACGGCTACCCCGCTACCGACGCCCAGCCCGACGGCCGCTCCATCTCCGACGCCCAGCCCCGTTGTGTACTCCCAGAAATACGAGATCACGGAAGCGGATAACGGCAAGACTTTCGTCTACCCGATCACTTCGCGCTTCGGCATCATCCCGGACCAGCGGAAGTATCCGAGAGAAAGCCTGAGCATAAAGTGCAGCCAGAACGGCGTCCTTGGCAGCATTTCCAATATCCCGTCGGTGCCGCCGCCGCTCTACGCGGTGCGGTACGAAGGAGTAATGCCGGGGAAATGCGCTTTGGCGGACGACGATTTCAGGGTCATCGTTGAGATAGTCGATCGCCCAGCGCCTCGACCGGCGGGTAGCCCGACCAGCCCGTAGCCTGTGACGCGCCCGCTTTGGGTTACGTTGAGGTGCAAGGACATGACTGAGCAGTACGATTTAGTGATCCTGGGCTCGGGCTCGACCGCCTTCGCCGCGGCGTTGCGTGCCGCTGAGCTGGGGAAGACGGCGGCAATGGTGGAATCGCGTCAGCTAGGTGGCACATGCGTCAACCGTGGCTGCCTGCCCAGCAAGAACCTGATCGAGGCCGCGCGGATCGTCTGGGAGACGGCGCACCCACGGTATCCTGGCCTGCGTCCTAGGCAGGTGGAGTTTGACTTCGCCGAGCTCGTCGGCCAGAAGGATGCCCTTGTCCACGACTATCGCGAGGGAAAGTACAACGCGATCCTGCGGGCCTCGGACAGAATCCGATTGTACCAGGGACACGGGGAGCTAGTCGCCGACCATAAGGTAGCTGTCGATGGAGAGTTGGTCGAAGGAGACCATATCTTGATAGCTACCGGGACGCTGCCCATCCTGCCGCCGATCGATGGGATCGACAAGGTCCCCTATCTCACCTCCGATCTGCTCGCCGCCGACGAGGAGCAGGAGCTGCACGACCTGCCCGGCTCGATCATCGTCGTCGGCGGTGGCCACATCGCGCTCGAGCTCGGCCAGATGTTCCATCGATTTGGCAGTGAGGTCACCATTGTCGAACGCAGTTGGACGATCCTCTCCGGCTACGAGCCAGAGGTGTCGCGTGCGGTAACGGAGGTCTTCCGCGACGAGGGGATCGATCTGGTGACGGGGGTCACGGTGCGGCACGTGTTCCAGGATGCCGGCGACGTCATCGCCCTCGGCGACGATGGGACAGCGGGGCAACGTTTTCGCGCCCGCCGGCTGCTCGTCGCGACCGGCCGGGCACCCAACACCGACGGCATCGGCCTCAAGATGGCCGGTGTGGAGCTGGACAGGCAGGGCTTCATCAAGGTCAGCGACGAGCTGCAGACGAGCGTTCCCCATATCTGGGCCGCCGGTGACGTGATCGGCGCCCACACGGGCAGCCAGATGGCCACGCCCGTGGGCGCCCACGATGGCCGCATCGCCGCCGGCAACGCCCTTGGCGGCACGCGGCGCAAGGCAGACCACAGCGTGATTCCACGCACGATCTTCGTCGACCCACAGGTGGCAGTGGTGGGGCTCACCGATGAGGAAGGAAAGGCACGCGGCCACAACTGCTGGTGCAACACCATCCCCGTGAGCATAGTCCCTCGTGCCGAGGCGATCCACGACACGCGGGGCATCGCCAAGATGGTTATCGATGTCGACACGAACAAGGTGCTGGGCGTCTCGCTTGTCATGCGGAATGCGGGCGAGGTGATACATGAGGCGGCCATGGGCATCCGGCTGGGCGCAACCCTCGACGACTTCATCGATATGGTCCACGTATACCCGACGATGGCGGAGGCGCTCAAGCTGGTCGCCATATCGCGCTACAAGGACCCCGCCAGGTTGTCCTGCTGCGCCGAGTAAGGCAAGGTCAAGAATGGGCTGACGCAGCCCGCCTGCCTCGACGTTGCCGCGGACGGCGCGCCCGTCGCTCAGACACTCTTCTTCTTAGGCTCGCTGATGAGCGTGACGCAGCCCATTCCCACCAGGCTGAGGACAACCAGGAGAAGCCACGCCAGCCGATAGGTGCCCGTGATGTCGACCACAAAGCCGAAGAGGGGAGGCATCGCCAGGTTGCCGATCTGCTGCAGCGTCATGCTGAAGCCGACCGCGGTGGCGGCAGTGGTGGACCCGGCCAGCTCTACGATGAACGCGAAGTACACGCCGTTCCAGCCCATTGCCGTAACGCCGATGATGAACGTAAGCGGCGCGAGCACGACGAGGGGGAGCCCCTGGTCGGCGAATGCCAGCATCCCCATCGTCACGAGGGAGACGCCGCCGACGACGTAGATGGCCTGCTTGCGCCGGCCCCCGAAGAACCGGTCGCTGGCCATGCCCCACCCGATGCGGCCGATCACACCTCCCGCGTAGAACACCGAGAGCATCAGCCCTGCCTGCACCACGGGCATTCCCTGAAACTCCTTCATATACAGGACCAGATATGTGATCGATGCCTGCTGGACGCCGGCAAGCATGCCGGCCATTCCCCCCAGGGCCAGCATGTTGCGGCTCGCCAGTTGCCGGCCGACGGCGCGCAAGTTGCTGCCGTGGGCTGCCAGAGGGGAATGGCTGGGATGTTCGCGGTAAAGCACATAGGCGATGATGCCGGCGGCGGCCACCAGGGAGCCCGTGGCGGCGAGGGATGGACGCCAGCCGATGGCCTCGGCCACGCCGGGGAGCAGGGCTGCGGTCGCGATTCCGGTCAATGGAAGGCCGGCCTGCTTGATGGACATTGCCGTGCCGCGGCTGCGGGCCGGGAACCACTGGGCCACGGCCTTGGTCGCCGCCGGGTTGGCCGGGCCGTGGACGATGCCCAGGGCCACGCCGGCCACGAGGATCCCCCAGTACAGGGGTATGCCTGAGACGGCGATGACCAGGCAGCCCGCCGCGACCAGGCTGGCGGCCATGCAGCGGCGCACCCCAAAGCGGTCTACCAGGTGCCCGCCCAAGCAGCATTGCCAGCGCGGAACCTCCCCGGATAGATGACTGTATTACGCCTATCTGCGCCCGGCTGATCCCTAGATCGGGCTGGAGGAATGGCGCCAGCGGCGCAACCCATGACGAGGAGGTGGAGTCCATCCCCTGCCCCAGGAGGGCCAGCCCCAGGGCCATCCACCGATACGATGAGGAGGCTTCCTTCGCCGTGGCGGCAGGGCCGGTGGTGTCAGCCCCGGCACCACCGGCAGCGGCGGCTTCGGCCGTGCTCTGGTCAGGGGCAGACGCTGGGGGCACGCTGCTCGCACTATCCAACGGCCGCATCACAGCCCGAAGAAGTCTTTCCTGACGTCCCGCATGGTCTTCGACTCGCCGTCGGCCCGCTCCATATACTGGAACTCTCCGTAGGTCTCCGGGCCGAAGTCGCGCGTCTGTACCACCACCGGCATCGGCACGGCGTGCCCCAGTATGAGGGCCTGCTGCTTCGAGTCCAGGCGGGCCAGCACGCCCCGCAGCGAGGTGGCGCCCGAGATGCCGGTGAGCACGGCGGCGATGTCTTTCTCGTCGTCCAGCAGGCAGGTGATGCGGGTGCCGATCTGGGACATCACCTCGTCGGCGATGCTGCTGGGACGCTGGTCGACGACCAGGAGGGTGGCGTTGTACTTGCGCATCTCCCGCGCAATGGTGCCGAAGATGGTGAGGTTGGCTACCCCAGGGTTCAGGAACTTGTGGGCTTCCTCGATGGTGATGACCAGTTGCCGGGGTGCTTCGGCCCGGCCGCTGAGGGCCAATTCCTTCTGCTTGCGGTATGCATCGTAGATATGGCGGCTGAGGATGTTGGCCACCAGGATGTAGGCGTGGAGACTGGAGCTATAAGCCCCGAATTCCAGGACTACGCTCTTTCCAAGCCGCAGGCTCTCCAGGATGCGCCTTACGGAGTCATCGGCCGCGCGCGGCTTGACAAAGTCCAGATCGAAGAGATAGCGATCGAGCTTCCGGCGCAAGGGCTGGAGCGTGCCCGCATTCAGCCCCAGCGCAGAAGCGATTTCGTCGACATCTGCCTCTGCGAATTCGCTCAGCCAGTTCTCGCCGTATTTGTTGTAGAGGCGGTAGACTGACTCCACCATCGGCTGGCTGAGGCCCATCGAGTCCTGGAGCATAGCGATGTCTTCCGGCTCGATCTGATCGAAGCCGATCTCGACCTCATAGTCGTGGCGTCCACCGCGTCGCTGCGTGGAAGCGGCGTCGAGGGTGAACAGCTCGACCCGGCTCGGGTACAGGTCCTTGAGCCC
>JAMCWG010000069.1 GCA_023475235.1 Chloroflexota bacterium | reverse complement strand
TGGAAGTCGTCAAACTGCCGACGGCCAGGCGTGGCTTTGTGCTGTTGCCCCGGCGTTGGGTGGTTGAGCGGAGTTTTGCCTGGATGGCGCGCTTCCGCCGCCTGGCCAGGGACTACGAGCGTCTGGCGAGCACGTTGGCAGGGCTGCACTTCATTGCCTTTGCCATCCTGATGGCCCATCGCTTCATCACCTTCATGGTGGAAAGTGCATAACAGGCTCTAGCACACCGGCGGGAGGCTAGCCGCCGGTAAAGGGGCGAGGGACCGGATGATCCCGACACCGCCGCCGCGAGCCCCGGGTTCTGACGGACAGAAACCCGGCAAACACAAAGTAGCGGCAGGCTCCTTCGTTGCGGAGCGGCTGATTAACTCCCCTGGGCGGGCCTACGCGAGAAAAGGCCGACAAACAACCAGGTGGCCAGTATCTGCAGCAGGATCAGGGCTGCTACTATCTTTGGCTGACGACGCACCGCTGGCAGGATCCCTGGGATCAGGCGCGGAAACAAGAATGGCAAGTTCAGCAAGTTGAACAGAGTGATGACAGCCAGCAGCGCCCTGCTGCCTCCGTAGGTCCACCAGCAGCAGATCCCGTAGGCTGTCTCGAGGATCAGGGCCAGCGCCGGACTCTTGTAGATACTGCCTCCCAGCTTTGGCTGGTCGACGAAAGGCGCCTCCTGAATGTCTGGCTCGTGCAGAGGAAGGTCGAGGAGTATGTGAGAGGCTACGGCTATGCCGGTGGCCTGCCCCAGTTCGGGCCTCTTCAGGCCTCTGCTAATTCCCAGCCAGGTGAGAATACCAAGGCCGAGTCCGGTGGCGAGAGAATGGGAAAAGGGCAGGTAATCCAGGTGCACAGCATTGTCCTTTACCTTGATCCGCTCTAGGTCCAGGAACTGGAAAGCGACCCACATCAGCTCGATGAGCTGCGATCCGACGAAGAGCCAAAGTAATGGTACCTGCCGATATCGGCTTTTGATGGCGAGGGCGGTGGCAGCATGGTTTATGGCGTACATAGTAGCACCCTCCTAGACACGCCGGCGGTACTGGCAGACACATGCAGGCCAAGGGGGCCGACTTAGTCGGCATTGTGGAAGTTCCAGATGAGGCACCTCCCACTCATCCAAGATACCATCTGCCGGGATCAGAGGCAACGGCACTGGCGAGGGCGAGCGGATGGGTGTTGAGGCGCTTGACACAGCAGATGACAAATGATATAGATTGAGCAGCTTCATGGTGCCGGGAGAACGCCGGCTGACGCGGCAAGGTGCTACAGGGAGAGACCATGGTGACTAAACCGATGCCCGACGAAGCGTACCGCCGGTACCGGGGCCGGCTTCGTTGGGCGAAGCTCGCTGCCTACCTGCTAACGCTGGCAGGCATCAGCGGCGTCGAGTATTACTACTACGCATATATGCACGCCCCTCTGTATAGCGTGCTGATCGGCAGCGCGACGACCGTCGTGGCAGTGATAGTGTTGATCGAGCTGACGTTCTTTCTGATCTCGCGGGCCGGGCGCGCCTTGCAGCGAGACAGGCAGTTCCTTGCCGAGCACAACAGCGAATTGCTCGCCGTGTACGAGACCGGGGCCCTCCTGTCGTCGACACCTAACTTGACAGAAGTACTAGATGTGGCGCTGGACCGGATCCCCCTTTCGCCTAATGTCAGTGCTGCCATCGTCAAGTTCGATGCCGGCCGCAGAATGGGCCGGGTGGTTGCCGCCAGAGGGCTGCAACGAGACCAGATCAAGGGGATAGAGATCCCGCAGGGGGATGTACCGGAGAACTTGAGGGGAATCGTAGCCCAGCAGAAGCAGCCCCTGGCCATCCCCGACCTGCGGGCAATGGCGCGGCAGCATCATCAACGCCTCACCGCGAGGCTGCCCGTCCTGGGCAGCACCAAGTCGTTAGTGCTCTTCCCGTTGCTGGGCCGCAGCCAGATGCTTGGCCTACTGGTCTTGAGCAGCCCCGACGCGATGACCTTGACCGAGCCTCAATACAAGATGCTCACCACATTCTCTCGCCAGTTGGCTGCTGCCTTCGAGGCTGAGCAGCTAACGGATGCAGTGAGCGAGGGCCGGGGAGAATGGGAGGCCATCGCGGATGCCCTGGACGAGGGCATCTTCCTGGTGGATGCTGACCGGAATATTATCCGCGCCAACCGCGCTCTGGCCGGCCTCGTCGGACGCGAGCGCGAGGAGCTGATAGGGCGAAAATATTACGAGGTGTTGTACGGCTCGTCGACGCCTCCCATCGATTGCCTCAGCGATGAAGCAGGTGGCGATGGCACCCCGAGCTCGACGGAGACGGAAGCCGTCCTGAACGGCCGGACGCTGCGCCTCCGCTGCTCCTGCATATATGATCTTCTCGGCGTGCCCACGGGGGCGGTGTTCGCCCTCCGAGACGTCACCGAGCAGAAGCTTTCGCAGGAGGAGTCCCAGCGCCACAGCCGGGAAAGCAGGCTCCTCAACACGCTGATGTTGCGCGCCGGCGCGTCCGCTGAGCTGCCGAGCACCCTCAGCGCCACATTGCAGGAGCTGATAGGCATATCTCAATCTGAGGCGGGATGGATTTATCTGGCCGGCAATGGCAGCGGCAATGCCCGCGTCGCCGCCAGCTACGGGTTGTCGCCGGAGGCACAGCAGGAGATAAACGACTACGGCGCTGTGCTCACCCCCAGGTTCGCCCAGGATGGCGACGAGCCCTTCGTCATCGAGGATATGGCCGCCCAGCCCGATCTCTCGCTCTCCAGCCTGCTTGGAGAAGGGTGGCAGTCGGCAATTGTGGTCCCGCTTCGGTCCAGGGGCAATCTGATGGGCCAGTTGGGTCTCGCAGGCCGTGAGCGCCGGACCCTCGAGGAGCGAGACCTCCATCTCCTGAAGGGTGTGTCGTCGTACCTCGCCGTCACCATAGAGAATGCGCTCCTTCTCGAGCAAACTAGGCGGGAGGCCGAGCGCTGGGCCTGGATGACCGGGTTCACCAGGCAGTTGGCCTCGAGCCTGGAGCTATCGCAGGCGCTGGAGGCTTCCGCAGACGGGGTGGCTTCCGCCCTGAGCTCGCCCACTGCCACCGTCGATATCCTCCTCTTCGACCGGCAGCGCGGAGTATTCCAGACGGTAGCCGGAAGGGGCCCCCATGGAGGTGAGCTCGTAGGACGCGAGTTCCGCGTGGCGGACTTCCCGGCCGAGCTCGTCAGGGCCTTTATGGAGGAGCACTCCGTGATTGCCTCCTGGGATGGCTCGGAAGTGCCGGACGCGCTACGGCAGTTGATAGATGCGTACTGTCCCGGCTCGTGGCTGGGGATACCGCTCGTGAGCAAGGGAGAGGTGATTGGTGCCATCGCCATCGGCGACAGCGCTCCGATCTCACCCGAGTCCGAGCAGGTCAAGTCTGTGCAGACCCTGGCCGGCGCGGTGGCCATAGCGCTGGACAATGCGCGCCTCTACGAGAGCGAGAAGGAGAATGCCAGCAAGCTGCAGGAAATGGACCAGCTAAGGACGGGGTTCCTGCGGACGATCCTGCACGAGCTGCGCACGCCGCTGTCGTCGCTGAAGGTGTCGGTGGACCTGTTGCGCGAGTCCGGCGACTCCGGCATCGGCAGCGAGCACTACGCCAGGCTCCTCGCCAATGCGAACCGCAGTGTCACCAGGCTCGACCGGCTGGTTAGCGATCTCACCGACATAAGCAGCCTCGCCACGGCTACCCTGAGCCTGAATCGCGAGCAATGCGACATTCAGGGGTTAGTGGCTGAGGCCGTGGGTATGATGATCCCGCTGGTCACCAGCAAGCGCCAAACGCTGGATGTGGACGTGCCGGAGTCGTTGCCGGACATCGTTGTGGACCGGCAACGGTTCGGGCAGGTCCTCGGCAACTTATTGTCGAACGCCCAGAAGTTCTCGCCTATGGAGGCCCACCTAGAACTGAGAGTGCGCCAGGAAGAGAGCGACGCCATCTTTGAGGTGCACGACGACGGCCCTGGCATACCCAGAGAGGAGCAGCAGCTCATATTCGAGCCATTCTATCGGGCGGACCCGGGGCCGAACCACCGTGCCGCCGGGACGGGCCTGGGGCTGGCAATCGCCAAGTCTCTGGTGGAGATGCACGGCGGCCGTATCTGGGTCGAGAGCGAAGTCGGGAAGGGGGCCAGCTTCTTCTTCTCTATGCCGTTGGAGGGCAGGGTCTCTTCGTAGCGCAACGACTGCCGGTGCTGTGAAGGAAAAGCGCGCCCTGGCCTGCGCCAGCGGCCCAAGCAAAGGATAGGGGCAGAGTTGAAGGTTGTCGTAGTCGACGACGAGCCGGATGTGACCGAGACCGTGCAGATATGCTTCAGCATGCGCTGGCCAGATGCCGAGGTGCTCTCGGCTGCCGATGGCCGCTCGGGGGTCGCTCTCGTGTCCAGGGAACGGCCGGACGTCGTTATTCTCGATATCGGCCTGCCCGATGTCGACGGATACGAGGTGTGCCGCGAGATACGGGACTTCTCGGATGTGCCGATCATTATGCTGACGGCGAGGGGCGGCGACCTGGATAAAGTGAAGGGCCTCGAGCTGGGCGCCGACGACTATATCACCAAGCCCTTCAGCCATATCGAGCTGCTGGCCCGCGTCCGAGCGCTCCTGCGGCGGGTCAACGCGCACGGCGCGGGGGCGGACGTGCCGCCGTACATAACTGCCGAGCTTTCGGTGGACTTCGGCTCGCGCGAGGTGCGCCGCCACGGGAAGCTTGTGAAGCTGACCCCGATCGAGTACGGCCTTCTGTACCATCTGGTCCGTAACGCGGGGCAGGTCCTGCCTCATCGCGCCCTGCTGGCAAAGGTATGGGGACGAGAGTACCTGGATGAGGTCGGCTATCTCAAGGTGCACATCCGGAATCTGCGCCAGAAAATCGAGGACGACCCGGAGAACCCCCACCTCATCGTCACCGAGCGGGGGGTCGGCTACCGCTTTGTGCCGGCTGAATAGCGCGCCTTCCAAGCATTAGCCAGGGCCGTCGCTACGTCGGCGCGCCCCTTGATGAACCTGGTCTTCACTGGATCTTAACCAAATCTGCAGGCAATCTTCACCCTTCTCCGGTCGGTTGTATACCGCCTGATGCTACTCTATGATCGGCTTGATTTTGACGCCGGATATCCGCCCCCGGTAGCGATTTACGAGATGGCGATATATTATGGATGTAAGGGTAAGATATTATTTCAAGTAGCTGCTGATGGATCGCATCGAGGATACTTACTACTGCGCCAACTGCCTGGAGCCCATTCGCTGGGAACCAGTCATGCAGGATGGGCTGGCTTATTGCTGCCGCGGCTGTGCCGGCGGCGGGCCGTGCGTCTGTTCCTACGCTGTGTCCTCCATCTCTTCGTCGGAAGAGCCGGACGAACGGCAGGCAGAGTCCCGCGCGCCGGCTTCTCGGGCGGAGGATGCGCGCGATGCGCTTCCGGCCCTAACCCCTCCTGGCGACGTACCGGCTGCGGAACGGGCTCCGGGGCAGGGGGGGCTGAGGCCGGAATACGAGGAGACGCTGAGGTCGGCCCTCAAAGATATGCTCTCGGTGTGCCTGCGGCTATTGAAGACGATCGAGGAAACGAAGCCGGCCGTCCAGCCCTCGGCGGAGCTCCCGGCGCTAGAGGAGCAGGCCGCTCCGGAGCAACCGCAGGGTGAGGCCGCGGCTGCCCCGGCGGCCCCAGCTTCGCCGCCGGTTGCTTCGGCCATTTCCCATCAGGAAGCGGAGGGCGAGCTGGCCCTCCTGGAGGAAGCCCTGGAGCGGTTTTGCTTGCTGGTTAGCCCGGTGCAGCGGCTCGATATCGCGCAGGAGCTGGCTTCCGAGCTGGGAGAGCTGCCGCTGGTGTGCGCCGCCGTGCTGCTCAACTTCGTGCCGGATGACGCCGCTTACCAGGTGGAGACTACCGATGAGCCGAAGCTGGTTCAGTTCTTGCTGAGCTGGCCGCGCCTCCGCCCGCGGCATACTCGAATCTCTCCCGCCAGCGTCGAGCTAACCCTGCCGGGGCCGCTGCAGTCGCCTGCAAAGCCCGAGGTCGCCACAGCAGAGGCACAGCCGGCGCCGGTTGAGCAAGCCGGGGCTCCCGTGGCGGCGCCGAGCCCCGCGCCACCGGCGGAAGGCACGGCCCTCAACCTCGACGTGTTCTTTGATGCCCGTCACTCCGTTGCGCTCGACGGCCAGCCGGGGCCTCTCCATTCCCACTTCTGGCGCGTCCAGGCCACGATTGCCGACCATCTCGGCGCGACCGGCGGGAGAATGATGCCGGTGGCCGAGGCAAAGCGCCTCCTCCAGGACGCGGTGCAGCCGTACAGAGACGCCACGCTGAACGATATCCCGCCTTTCGACCAGCAGGAGCCCGTTCCCAGCAGGATCGCCGCCGTGCTCTACGAGGAGTTGTCGGCGGCGATGGCACCCCTGCCGCTGCGGCTGGTGTCGGTATCGGTGTGGGAGTCGCCTGCCACCTGTGCTCAGTATCCCGCGCCGCGGACAGGCGACGCCGGGACCTAGTGACCAGTCACATACGGAGTGATGGATGTCATTCTGAGCCGAAGCGCAGCGGTCGCAGACTCGCCTCTGGCGAGAGGCGAAGAATCCCGGCCTCAGAGGGCTGAGATCCTTCGCGAAGTCTATCCTGAGCCCTTCGCTGCCGCTCAGGGTAAACTTCGCGAAGGGCTCAGGATGACAGACCATCATCGCGGTGTTGACGTACTACTAGCCCCGGCTTCACCCCCTCAATAGTCCTCGGCAGACTAACCCCTGTGCGACTTGACCCGCTGCGTCGGGCATCGCCTTGCACGAGCTTGCCGATGCTGTTATCATTGCGAACGTCCCTTGGAGTGCCGAAAGGAGCGTCGGTACCGGTTGTGAAAAGGCCCATCATCCATCATGGTTGGGTGGTGTTGGGGATTTGTTGCCTGTGCATGGTGCTCACGTCCGCGGTCTGGTATACCTTCTCCGTATTCTATGCTACCATCGTCGAGCACTTTAAGTGGGGTCGAGCCGACACGGCCCTGGCCTTCTCGGCAATGGTGATCGTGGGCGGCCTCGCCGATCCGCTGGTCGGCCAACTAGTGGACCGGATCGGCGCACGGTTCGTGTTTCCCATCGGCGGCGTGCTGCTCGGTCTGGGGCTGCTGGGTGCGAGCCGGATAGACAGCCTCTGGGAGCTTTACATCGCATATGGCCTGCTACTGGCGCTGGGCAAGTCGGGCGCGGGAATGGTGCCCATCGGGACCGTGTTGCAACACTGGTTCCGGCGCCGCATCGGCACCGCCAACGGAATCGTCGCCGCCAGCGTCGCGGGGGGCATGCTGGTGGTGCCCCTGGTGGAGAAGCTCATCGCTGCCGTGGGATGGCGCAACGCCTATGTAGTGCTGGGAGTGATCTGCCTAGCCCTCGTCCCGCTGCCGGCCTGGCTCCTGGTGCGTCAGCGACCGCAGGACGTCGGGCTGCTGCCTGATGGCCGGTTCAGGGACAGCAGGGGGAGTGGGGTGCGGCCCGGTGTGCGCTCGGCAGGCGATGACCGGAGAATCGTGGATGCAGCCTGGGCCTCGCGGGACTGGACGCCGCGGCTGGCCCTGCGTACCCACCGCTTCTGGTTCCTGTTTGCTGGCATGCTGACGGGTGTGCTCTCGCACCAACTGGTGCTCGTCCATCAGGTCGCCTACATCGCCGATCTGGGCTACGGGCTGGCCCTCGGCTCGTTTGTATATGGAATGATGGGGATCAGCAGCGGCTTCGCCAAGTTCGGCTGGGGATGGATCTCCGACCGCATCGGCCGCGAGCTGGCCTACAGCGCGGCGACGCTCGGCCTGCTGGGAGGCGTGGCGGCGTTGATCGGCAGCGGCAACGCCATCTGGCTGCTGTACCCGTTCAGCCTGCTGTTCGGCGTAGGGTACGCCGCCGGCGCACCCTTGTATCCCGCGTCCGGCCCGCGGCAGGTACGGCTGGTAGCCGGCAGAGTCCCGGCTGCGGACGGCAGGGGCAAGGGCGCGCCGGCGGGGATCGAATAGACTGTGGCATATACCCAAAATAAATCGCGAGGAGGCAAACTGTGGCAGAACCAAAGCTCGTGATGAAGGTCGAGCGGCGCAGCGCAGCATCGGACGAGGGCTTCGTCAAGAGGCAGATCGAGAGGGCAGGCTTCCGCTATGGGGAAGCCGTCTGCAAGACGCCCGAGGAGCTCGTCGCGGCCTGCAAGGACGCCGATGCCATCCTGGCCTCGGGGCCGGAGTTCCCCAAGACTGTGATCGACCAGCTCGACAAGTGCCGCGTTATCGTGCAGTGCAGCGTCGGCGTGAACAATGTCGATGTCGAAGCCTGCACCGACGCGGGCATAATGGTGGCGAACCTCGCCCAGTTCTGCGTGCTGGAGGTCCGCAACCACACCATCGCCCTGCTGCTGGCGGTCAACCGCAAGCTGATGATTGCCGACCGAATGGTGCACGCCGGCCGTTGGGACACGCAGACGCTGTACCCGGTCCAGACGCTGTACGGGCAGACGCTGGGCCTGCTTGCTTTCGGGACCATTCCCCGGCTGATCACCCCGGTGGCCCAGTGCCTCGGAATGAATGTGATCGTGCACGATCCGTTTGTGGATGTAGCCGTTGCCGCCGAGTATAAGGTAGCGTTCGTGGGACTGGAAGAGCTGCTTAAGTTCTCGGACTATGTCTCGAACCACATCCCGCTCGGCCCGCGGACCCATCACTTCCTGAAGGAAGAGCACTTCCGAATGATGAAGCCGACCGCCTACTTCATCAACACATCACGCGGCGCAGTGGTCGATGAGATGGCGCTGTACAGGGCGCTGAAGGAGGGCTGGATCGCCGGCGCCGGGCTGGACGTTCTCGAGAAGGAGCCGCCCGACAAGGACAACCCGATACTGTCGCTGGAGAACGTCGTCCTGTCGCCGCACTCAGCCGGAGGCACCACTGGCACGATGTCGGGAGCCCGCCGCTGGAACCACGCAACCGAGGAATGCATTCGGGTGCTGAACGGCGAGTGGCCGCGCTGGTTCATCAACCCGCATGTCAAGAGCAAAGCACGCAAATAGAATCAAGATAGTTAGTGGAGGAAATAGACTGTGGCAGAACCCAAGCTAATTGTACGCGTCGAGGGAGGGCGGGCGACCGGCCTCGACCAGGGCTATGTAAAGAGGGAGGTGGAGAGGGCAAGTCTCCGCTTCCGCGATGCGGTCTGCAACTCGGAGGCGGAGACCATCGCCGCCTGCAGGGATGCCGATGGCATCCTGGCGGCGGGCCCCGCGTTCACCAGGGACGTGATCGACCAGCTCGATAAGTGCCGCGTTATCGTGCAGTGCAGCGTCGGCGTGGACCGGATCGACGTCGAAGCCTGCACCGACGCTGGCATAATGGTGGCGAACCTGGCCCAGTTCTGCGTGCTGGAGGTCCGCAACCAGATGATGGCCCTGTTGCTGGGGGTCAATCGTAAGCTGCTGATCTCCGACCGGATGGTGCGCTCCGGCGGCTGGGATGTGCGGGAGCTGCACCCCATTCAGACGCTATACGGCCAGACGCTGGGGCTGCTGGCGTTCGGCACGATCCCTCGCCTGATAACGCCGCTGACGCAGGCCTTTGGTATGAACGTTATCGTGCACGATCCATTCGTAGACACGGCGCTGGCGGCTGAATATAAGGTCGCCTTCGTGGGGCTGGAAGAGCTGCTCAAGTTCTCAGACTACGTCTCGAACCACATCCCGTTGGGCCCGCGGACGCGCCACTTCCTGAAGGAAGAGCACTTCAGAATGATGAAGCCGACCGCCTACTTCATCAACACGGCGCGGGGAGCGGTGGCTGACGAGGCGGCGCTGTACAAGGCGTTGAAGGAGGGCTGGATCGCCGGCGCCGGGCTGGACGTCCTCGAGAAGGAGCCGCCCGACAAGGACAATCCTCTTTTCGCGCTCGACAACGTGATTCTGGCCCCCCACGCGGCCGGGCAATCGACGGCGGTGCCCTATCGCCGCTGGCAGATGGCGACTGAGGAGTGCATTCGCGTGGTCGCCGGCGAGTGGCCGCGCTGGTTCATCAACCCGCAGGTCAAGAGCAAGGCGCGCAAGTAGCCTGCCGTAACGGAATGTCGGTGTCTGAGGGCATGTAGTAGCAATAGGGCTGGCCTGCGACCCCTCCATAATCTGGAGGGGTCGCCTTTGTAGGGGCTGGCCCGCGTGCCAGCCCAGGGCCCAGGGCCATGTCCTGGCGCCCACTGGGTTCGATTGGCGCCAGGGCGCACACGCGGGTGCGCCCCTACAAATCCTCGCTGGAACGGCCTCCGATAGCTTCCAGGGCAGTAGGGCCTTT
>JAMCWG010000041.1 GCA_023475235.1 Chloroflexota bacterium | reverse complement strand
CGCCAAGGACAACCCGGCAGTCATAGACACAATACAGCCACACTGCAGGCTCGAAATCAGGCCGAGAACGGCGGATGCCAGGTCCCGGCCACGGTCATCGCTGTTTTTGGGCCTAACACCCAACTAACACTGGGCCTGTGGAGAGACCATTGCCAATATAGAGCACCCAACAAAGCGAGAATCAGGCTGGCTTATCGAGCAGCCTCCATTTGTCTGTCGATCACGCGTTGATACAAGGCCAGGTATTCGCTCGCAGCTTTCAGTGGTGAGAAATTCATCTCAATGTGCCGCCGACAAGCATGTGGATCAATCTCGCCAACGCGGCCGACCGCCTTGATCATATCGTTCTCGTCATCGCAGACAAAGCCGGTAAAACCATCGATAATCACCTCCGGCGCCGCGCCGCGCCGGAGAGCGATCACCGGCGTGCCACAAGCCGCGGCCTCGGTCATCACCAGCCCGAAAGGCTCCTCCCACTGGCTCGTAAACAGCACCACCTTGGCCCTGCGCATCAGCTCGTACTTCTCTTCGGGCGTTATCTCGCCAAGAAGCTCTACGTTCTCATCGATCAGTGGCATAACTCTGGATTCACAATAAGGTCTTTCATTGCTGAGGATGCGCAGCGCCATCTTGAGCTTTATGCCTGCCGCCTTGGCCACGCGGATGGCCCCGTCCGGGTTCTTCTCCCAGTCACACCGCCCGAGGAACAGGGCGTAGTCGTCCTTCTCGCTGGAGAAGGGAATGTTCGTGGTATCAAGCGGGTTATGGACGTAGCCGATGATATTGATGGCATCCCGGCTGCCGAAGAGCTCCTCAGCGCGCTGGCGGAACAGTTCCTCCTGGCGAGCGCTGATCATTATGAAAGCATTGCCAAGCCGGCTCATCCGCTGGTACCTGCGGACATTAGGGTCGATCGCCGGGAAATGGACGGTGTTCACAGCCGGGACCGGAATAGGCGAAGGTGTCTCGTAGTCGGTATGATCGTGGATGACGTCCACGCCTGCGGCAATAGCCTGGGCGAAGGCGAGCTGACTGGTGGTGCGAAGATAATCGTCGCGAACTTGCTGAGAATGTTCGAGCGTCACACCGGTTGGCACGGTGGCGACCAGCCGCGCCGAACTGTGCGAGTCGCCGGGGGCGAACAGTATCACCTCATGGCCGAGCTTGATCAGGGCCTCCGTGACATCATACACTACCACTTCGATACCGCCATAGCCTCGTATCGGCAGCGAGAACCAGGGCGGAGAGATCATCGCGATTTTCACCGGCGCTCCCCCTTGCACTAATTTGTTACCTATATCCATTGTACTCTGCAATCCATTGAGTGGTGAAGAGTCTCAGGCAGATTGCTGGCCTTGCAGATATTGACAATGGTGAATGGGGCCGCGTTTGCCGCCACCCCGCATCGCCAAGAACGTTACTCAAGTCGATTATCCATGGAAATGACATCACTAAAGCATTGCTTTACGATTTAGTAGGACTTAGTATTAGGCATCATTTGAGTGGATGGTCTAGAGAAGAGGTTGTCTCCTGCGTCCGATTCATCGTCCGCTGATGCCGCTGCGAGCCAGGCCCGCTGGCGTGGCGTGCCTTTGCCCACTACGTTCAGCTCGCTGCAGCACCGCAATTACCGCCTGCTGTGGATGGGTATGCTCGTGTCCAGCTCCGGCGACTGGATGGACCAGATCGCCTTCAACTGGCTGGTCTACGATCTCACCGACTCGGCGATCTACCTGGGCCTGGTCAACTTCTGCCGCATGGCCCCCATCCTGTTCTTCACCCTCATCGGTGGGGTCGTGGCCGACCGGGTGGAGCGCCGGCGGCTGATGTTCACGACCCAGGCGGTGGCGATGTTCTTCGCCTTCATTCTGGCCGTGCTGGTCTCGACCGGCATCGTGCAGATTTGGATGGTGATGCTGATCGCGGCCGGTCGGGGCATAATGATGTCTTTCAACCAGCCGGCGCGGCAATCGCTGGTCTCCGAGTTGGTCCCGCCGCGGCACTTAATGAACGCCATCGCCCTCAGCTCGGCCACTCAGAACCTCACGCGCGTGATCGGGCCGGCCATCGGCGGAGTGCT
Source organism: Chloroflexota bacterium (assembly GCA_023475235.1). GTDB lineage: Bacteria > Chloroflexota > UBA6077 > FW602-bin22 > JAMCWG01 > JAMCWG01. Next base: position 8,356 of record JAMCWG010000041.1, on the reverse strand, counting down.
GATCGCAACCATAGGCGTCGCTGGGGCGTTCTACGTGAATGCAGCCAGCTTCCTCGCCGTGCTCTACGGCCTGGCGCTGATGCAGTTTGGCGAGCGGCAGAAGAAGCCGCGCAACGGAATGCTGACCGACCTGACCAGCGGGATGAATTACCTGAGGCACGAGCCGACGCTGCGCACGCTGGTCATCCTGGCCCTGGTGCCGATGGTCTTCGGTATGCCCTATATGGCGATGCTGACGGTGTTCGCCAAGGACGTGCTCAATGTGGGCGGCGGCGGGCTAGGCTTGCTGACCGCTTGTTCGGGCATCGGCGCGGTGATTGGAGCGCTGTTCGTGGCCTCTGCGCGCATCACTATGAACCAGGGCCGGCTCATGCTCCTCGGCCTGGTCGGCTTCGGCGTGTCGCTGCTTGGCTTCTCGCTCTCGCCCTGGCTGTGGCTTTCCCTGCCGTTGCTCCTCGCCGTAGGTGGGTGCCGGCAGGTCTACATGACGTCGAACAACACCATGATCCAGCTCAAGGTCTCGGAGGAGTTCCGGGGAAGGGTCCTCAGCACACTGTTCCTCGATCGCGGTCTGGTGCCATTGGGCACGATCATGGCAGGCTTGGGCACCGCCCTCTTCGGTCCCCAGGTCGGCCTTGGCGGCCTGGCCTTTGTTCTGGTCATCCTCGCCGTGGCAGCGGCCAGGCTGGCCCCAGCCGTGCTGGACCTGTCAGAAAGCACGCCGCCCTTTCAACCGCCAGAGTGACCCGCCGCTTGGACCTCCGTCCCATTCGCTCCGACGATCACCGTGATATCGGTATCGTCAGACGCCGGCTCCGACCGTATATTGCGAGCGGGTACCTTCAGCAACTTGGCTAACCCGGCCAACGTGGCCTTCTTAGTCCTGGAGTGGTCCAGGATAATCGTCTCCGCGTAGTCGTGGCGAGACGCGTCCTCGACCCGCGCCACCGAATATCCGTTCTTCTCGACAAAGTCGCCCATCTTGGCGGCCACCCCATTGCGGTTGGTGCCATTCTGCACCACAATCTTAGCATTCTCCTTCCGCAGGGCTGGATCGGCCAATAGGCTGGCCACCAGCCTACCGAGTTTGCCACGGTCAGGCACCAGGTCTGTGGACCCCGGATACCGCGGGGTTACCATTGTCGCATCTATTCCAAGACTGACGATATTAGAAGCATCGGTCTCGGTGGCCAGCCTCAGTAGCCCTGGCATAGCCGTAACAGGGATATCGGTGTCTACGGCATCCTTTGCCAGTCCCAGCAGGGTAGGCAGGCGAGGGATGACGTCAAGTCGCAGGAGCCTATTGCGGGCAGCCAGCAAGACCTGCTGCTGGCGCTTGTTGCGGTAGAAGTCGTTGTCACCGTGGCGGGTGCGGGCATATTGGAGGGCGTGAACCCCATCCATGTGCTGCATTCCTGGCAAGAACTCCACTGTCATGTAGCCGTAGTCTTCTGTGGGGTATTCGCGATCGATGATGTGCTTTTCAACATCGATGTCCACGCCGCCCAGGGCGTCGATCATCTTCTCGAAGCCACGGAAATTCACCCGCACGTAGTAATGTACCGGCAGGCCGAAGTTCAATTCGACCGTCCGCTTGGCAAGGGCCGCGCCGCCTCCCGGCAACTTGTCCACGTCTCCCAGGAAGTTGGCCACATTGATCTTGTTGTCCTTGTACCCTTCCGGGATGGCGACCCAGAGGTCGCGGGGAATGGAGAGCATTCCCCCAGACCTGGTGGCCGGGTCCGCGGTGGCAAGGATCATCGTATCGCTGCGAGCAGGCACGCCCCGTTCTCGTTCATCGTCTCGCTGGTCGATCCCCAGCAAGAGTACGTTGACCCGCTCGCCCGGCAGCGGCGCCCTTTGGATTGCGTTCGAGCCGGACGCAACATCAGAAGATGGATCTATCAGCGCCAACAGGGGAGGTTGAGGCAACGGGGCCAGGTTCAGAGAGAAAGCGATGTTAATAATGCCGACAGCCGTATGGACGAAGACGTAGCCGAAGTATAATCCGCCGGCCACGAAGAACGCCAGGAATACGGCGGCTATGCGTGGGATCGGGCTTCGCTGATCTGCTTCGTAGATCTCTTCTTCGTTGGGTTCTTCTGTCAAAAGGCCTTACCCCAGAGCTACAATGGTAGAGACCGACTGGGCCGGTCGGTCTCTAGCGTCATTTTAGCACAGTTGTCAACCTCTCAAATGCTGCTATAATGGCCAGGGATCAGCCGATCACGATGCCGCCTAATTCATCGGGAAGGGGAGCGCCCGATAAGTCCGGCGGCAGATGAAAGCCACAGCTATGCTGCGGCGGGCAGAGGTCTAAGAGTGGTGTTGGGATGTATGCGGATCATCACGGACAGCCTCGCAACGCGCTTTTGCCGATATCGCGGTCGGGAGTGGAGCGCCGGAAAGAAGACGGTATTTCGCTCGGTGGTCTACGTTCTCGGTTTCTGCGCCGTGCTTCTCACTGGCCTAGCTCTCTCGTCCCCCGGTGCTGCCTTCGCCGTGGACCTGACAGTTGGGGGAGGCGCCGTCGTCACGGATGAATTGAACCTCAGGGGTGGCCCGAGTGCGGAAAACCCCATCGTGGACGTCCTGCCTTCGGGTACCGCCCTGCGGCTGCTGGCCGGTCCCGTGAACGACGTCTGGTGGAGGGTCACGGACGGCGCGCGCGTCGGCTATGTCAACGGCGCCTGGCTTGCCCCGGCCGCGCCGCCGGATGACACGGCGGCTTTCGACCTGGACCTGATGCTGCCCTTCCATCGCCAGATGACCGCCGTCTGGTGCGACCCGGCCGATCTGCAGAGCTGGATCGAGTTCGTCCAGGGACAATCACTTGGGCCGAGTGTCGACGTACAGCAACGTCTCTGGGACTGGGAATTGAGCCACAATGCCGGTTTCACCGTCGACCAATGGAACGCCTCGCCCTTCGCCGTGGCCTCGGCGGCGCGGCACTGGCTGCCGGACCGCGGATTCAATCATTTCATCTACGACGATCCCACGGCAGCCACCACTACCGTTGCCTGGCTTCTGGCAAATCCTGCGTACCGTGAGCCATCGATCGCACTGATCTGGGCTGCCGATCATTACGTACTGGTCCGCGGTGTTCGGGCAACCGCTGATCCGTTTCTGAATTATCCCCAGGCCAAGGTCCTCGGGGTCTATGTGATGGACCCGAACCAGGGAGGCCCATCGTGGCTCGGCGAAGACCGCTATATTCCGCTATCCGACTGGGTGGGTCGCTACTTGACCCCGGTCAGCTACCTGACGCCGGCTTCCGGCGTGCCCGGCGACGTTTGGCAGGGGAAGTACGTGATGGTCCAGCGTGATTGGAGCAACGACGATCCGACACTTGCCGGGCGGGTCAACGCCAGCGCGGAGTCCTACGAGGCAGCCGACCGTTAGTGGATGACCGCGTCGGCGTAGTGTTGTAGCTCCAGAGTGATGGAGCTTCCTACGGCTCGGTTCCCTGTAGTCCCAGCGCTCCGACCACCGACACAAAGACGTCCTCCAGCGTAGGCTCCATGCGGCGGACCTCTCCGACGGTGGCCCCGGCCTCGGTGAGGGACCGGCGTATCTCTGGCTCGAGGTCTACCCCTGCATCGGTGACGACGTGCAGCAGAGCGCCATACATCGCCACTTCTCGCACTCCCCGCAGGGTGGGCAGCGTCTCCAGTCCCACCATCAGCGGGTCGCTCTCCACCTCCAGAAGCTGCCCGCGGAAGTGCGATGCCTTCAGCTCGGCCGGGCTGCCCTGCGCTACCAGCCGCCCCTGGTGCATCAGCCCCAACCGATTACAGTGCTCGGCCTCGTCCATATAGTGGGTCGTGACGAAGATAGTGGTGCCCTCCTCTGCCAGTCGATAGATCAGGTCCCAGAACTCTCGCCGGGAGACGGGGTCCACGCCGCCGGTAGGCTCATCCAGGAACAGCATCGGGGGATGGTGGACGGTGGCACAGCCAAATGCCAGCCGCTGTTTCCATCCCCCCGACAGATCAGCCACCAGCTCCGTTTCCCTGCCCCGCAGCCCGGCCACCTCCACCACTTCGCCCAGCCGCTGCTGCCAAAGCTTCCGCTCCACTCCGTATAAGCCGGCATAGAAAGCCAGGTTCTCCCACACCGTGAGGTCGTCATACAGGGCGAAGCGTTGTGACATGTAGCCGATGCGCTCTTTGATTCGCTCGGGCTGGCGGGTCACGTCGAACCCGATCACCCACGCACTTCCAGAGGTGGGGACGAGCAGGCCGCAGAGCATTCGTATGGTGGTCGTCTTGCCTGAGCCATTGGGCCCCAAGAAGCCGTACACCTCTCCCCTGTCGATGTGCAAGTCGACCCGATCAACGGCCACGAAATCACCGAAGCGCTTGGTCAGCCCTTCCGCCTCCACCGCCGGCCCGGTTGCTGCGTTCATCGCGTTCCTCTTGTGGGGCTCACTATCTGGAAGAAGACGTCGTCCATGGACGGCGCCACCTCTCGCAGACTGTGGACTACTATCCCGGCGCTTCTTGCGGCGGCTTGCACCGCCGGCATCGCCGAAGCCGGATCGTCGACCGAGAGATGCAGGGCATCGCCGAAGGACTGCACATCGAGCACTCCCGGCACGCTTGCCAGCAGGCGCCGGGCAGTGGTGATGTCAGGCGACCGCAACTCCAGCATACGATGCGGCAGGCCGGCCTTCAGCTCCGCCGGAGTGCCCACCAGCCGGATGCGCCCCTGGATGATGAAGCCAACCACGTGACATCGCTCCGCTTCGTCCATATATGGCGTCGACACCAGTATGGTGATTCCCTCTTGAAGCAGGCCGTATAGGATCTGCCAGAACTCTCGCCGGGAGATGGGATCGACGCCCGTGGTAGGCTCATCCAGCAGGATCAGGTCCGGACGGTGAATCAGGGTGCAGGCCAGGGCCAGCTTCTGTTTCATCCCACCGGATAAATTGTCGGCCAGACGGCCACGGAACGGATGGAGCCCGCTGAAAGAGAGGAGACGGTCGGCGCGGGCGGTCCATTCTGAGCGCGGCACCTGATACAGTTTGGCGAAGAAAGCGAGGTTTTCGTCAACCGTCAGATCGCCATAGAGGGCGAAGCGCTGCGGCATATAGCCGATGTGGTCCTTAATGCGGTCCGGGTAACGCACCACATCGGTTCCGAGCACCTCCACTGATCCGCGGGTAGGCAGCAGGAGACCGGCCAACATGCGTATCGTGGTCGTCTTCCCTGCGCCATCCGGTCCCACCAGCCCGTAGGCCTGGCCCCGGCGCACTTGCAAGGATAGGCCATCCACGGCTATCGTGGCCCCAAAATGTTTGCTCAAGCCATCGGCGACTATGGCCAGATCGTTCATTATTCCAGCCTCTTCTGGAAGCGGTTGGCGCTGATCCAGAACAGCACCAGGCTGAAGAGCATCAGCGGTATGACTTGAGGCCACAGGAACTCCAGCCCGATCCCTTTCAGTATGATGCCTCGGGTGATCCGCATAAAGTAGGTGAGGGGGACAATGTACGAGAGCGGCTGGAGTAAGGCGGGCATCGATTCCACAGGATAGAAGAAACCTGACAGGAACGTTGACGGCAAGAGCGTGAACTGTGCCAGCTGCACAGCCTGCATTTGGGTACGGGAGATGGTGGATATCAGTATGCCCAATCCCAAGGTGCCGAGAAGGAACACGAATGTCAAAGCCAACAGAAGCAAGAGGCTTCCGGCCAGCTCCACTTTGAACCAGAATACGCCCACTCCAAGGATGATTAGCATGTCGACTATTGAGATTACCGCAAACGGCAGCAGCTTACCCAGCATCAGCTCCCATGCCCGAATGGGCGTCACGATCAGTTGCTCCAGGGTGCCGCGCTCCCGCTCGCGCACGATGGCGAAGGCGGTCAGAAGGGTGGTCTGGAACTGCAAGATCAGGCCGATGAGGCCGGGCACCATGAAGTTGACGCTTTCCATGTTAGGGTTGTACAGGACCACCGGGCGCAGGTCGATGGCAGGCTGCATATTGGACAGGCCGATGAGCCGGCCCAAGGTTGCGGTAGTCTGATCGGCAGCCCGCGCCTGGGCGACCGCGCCGGACACGAAGAGGGCCGTCTGGGCGGTGTTCGGGTCCGAGCCATCGATGAGTATCTGGGCCAGGGCCTGCTTCCCGCCCTGCAGGTTGGCCGAGAAATCGTGCGGAATGATGATGCCCACCTTGGCGCTGCCGCTGTCTATCGCGTCCCGCACGGCGCGGTCGCTGTCGAGATACCCTGCCAAGTCGAAATAAGCGGTGTTGACGAAGGCATTTACGAAGGCCCGGCTGTCGGCGTCCTTGGACTGATCGTTTACGACCAGGGGGATGTGCTGTATCTGGGTGTTTATGGCGTAGCCGAAGAGCAGGAGCTGTATGATCGGTAAGGCCAAAATCGTAGCCAGGGTCCGCCTGTCTCGCCGGATCTGGATGAACTCCTTGTAGATCATCGCCCAGATGCGCTGTACCATCGTCTTCTCCCGCGCCGTCAGCGACTGATCGCGGCGTCGGCTGGGATGCCGGGCTTCAGTCGGTGGCCTGGATTGGGCAGGCTCACCTTGATCGCGAAGACCTGGCTCACTCGCTCCTGCTTGGTCTGGACGTTGCGCGGCGTGAACTCCGCCTTGGAGGAGATGAACGAGACCTGCCCCTGGAATATCTCGTTGGGGAAGGAGTCGACGCTTACCGCTACCTTCTGGCCCAGTTGCACCAGCCCGATTTCCTGCTCCGGGATGTATAGTGTAAGGTGCAGGCTGTCTAGATCGACGATGGTGAGCAGGGTTGCGCCGGCGGAGGCCACCTCCCCCTGGTTGATGCTGCGCGTGTTCACCGTGCCGCTGATGGGACTGCGGAGGGTCAGCTTATCCTTCTGCACCTGCAACACGTCCACTGCCGACTGAACCTGGGCAACCTGGGCCTTCGCCACCTCGATCTGCTCCGGCGTGGCCCCCTTCTGCAATTGCGCCAGCTTGGCCTGTGCCGCATCGACAGCCCCCCCTGCCGCGTCTAACTGGGCCCGGGCGGCATCTGCCTGGGCGTTGAGCGTCAGTGGGTTATCCCGCATTTCGATCAGGGTGTTCAGGCTGCGCAGTGCGGCTTGCTTCTGGGCTGCCGCCGTGTCGTACGCGGCCTTCCCGGCATCTGCCTGAGCGGTCAGGGCAAGGGGATTATCTCGTGTGGCGATCAGGTTCTCGAGAGCGCTCCGCGCCGCCTCCTTGTTGGCGACTGCCGTGTCGTAGGCAGTCTTGGCCGCGTCCACCTGCGCATTCAAGACGATGGGGTTGTTCTTCTGGTCCAGCAGGCCGTTCAGGGTGCGCCTGACCTCCTCCACATTGGCCTGGGCGACCCGCACTTGTTCTGCCGTGGCCGCGGCACCAGCGTTGGCTGCCAGGCACTGCGCTGACGTTTTGCCGAACTGTCCGCAAATCGCGTCGCGGTTAATGTACTGCTGGTTCAAGGTATTCTTCGTCTGCTGTACCTGACTGTCGGCGGCGGCGAGTTGGGCCTGAGTGGTGGCGATGCGCTGGTTCAGGTCCTGCGGGTCGTTCCGCTGTGCCGTGGCGTCCTGCCATGCCTGCCGTGCCCCCGCCACGTTGATTGAGTCGTAGGTAGCCTGCGCGGCGTCGATGCGGGCCTGGATGTCCTGCGGGTCCTGCACCTGGGCCGTGGCGTCCTGCCACGCCTGCTGTGCTCCCGCCACGTTGATCGATTCATATTGGGCTCGAGCGGCATCGATGCGAGTATTTATATCTTGCGGGTTATCTCGAATGGCGATGGCGTTGTCCAGGGCCCGCTGCGCGCCGTCTCTGTTGGCCTGGGCTTGCACTACGGCGGCCTGCGCCTGGGCCAGGTCCTCCGGCCGTGTCTTGGCCTGGACCAGATTCAGGTTGGCGCTGGACACGCCCTGGCTGGCCTGGGCCTGTTTCAACTGGGCATTCAGCAAGGTGTCATCCAGTTGCAGCACCACCTGGCCGGCCTGCACGCTATCTCCCTCGTTCACATCCAGCTTAGCCACCCGCCCGGCGACTTCGGCGGCGATAGACACCTCGTCGGCCTCAATGGTGCCAGAGGCGGTGATGACGCCGGTCCCTGGACTGCCGGCGAGCTGCCGATATGCCAGGTAGGCCAGGACGATCAGGACAACCACCGCAACGGCTAGCAAGATCATCAAGCGTCGCCGTTCTTTCACTACGTACCTCCTATTGCCAAACAGATAGCGATTGCCCGCCGGCTTCTTGAGCTATGCTCAAGGCACAGCATTGCGCCACCGGCCAGGCGAAAGGGAGCACGTGACGGGTCGACCCATCTATCCAGGCCGCGCCTCATCGTCCTCTTCCCGGCCAGGCTCGGCAGGGGA
>JAMCWG010000012.1 GCA_023475235.1 Chloroflexota bacterium | reverse complement strand
GCGGGTGCCGCGCACGCCGCGGCTAAGCGGGCCGATATCGTGCAATCTCTTGCTCGCCTGAACGAGAATAGGAGTGAAGATATGCTTGCCAACCTGAGCCGGGTCCCGATTCTCACCCGCATCTTGGCCGTATCTGCTTTTTCGTTAGTTCTGCTTGCCACCGTGGTCACCCTCGTGGTCAAGGCCAACATCGAGCAAGCCTTCCTCGAGCAGATCACCGGCGAGGTCGTGAGCGCCTCCAATCTGCTCCGTTACCTTGCCGAGCAAAAGGGCGACCCTGCCATTGTCGAAGGTAAAATGAGTTTCGGCTCGTGGACTGCCAACGGCGATTTCTCGGTGGTGGATCTCGTGAAGGAGAAGACTGGGGCGGAGGCGACCATCTTTCAGCTCATCGACGGCAAGTTGATACGCGTTGCCACCACAGTGAGGAAAGACGATGGCACACGAGGCGTGGGGACCGAGCTGGTGGGACCGGCAGCCGCGGCGTTTGGACGCGGTGAAAGCTACACTGGCATCAACCCGATCCTCGGGCACGACCACATCACGCGTTACGATCTGCTGCGGGACAAGAATGGACGGGCCATCGGTTTTCTTTTCACCGGCGTGCCGCTCACTTCACTCCAAAGCGTGACCTGGAAGATAGTGGTAGCTGTGCTGGTCAGTGCCGCAGTCGTCCTCGTCCTTGGTCTGGGGATGCTCTTTTTTACCGTCCATCACATTCGCCGCGCCATCTCGCAGGTAGCCGCGGCTGCCCAGCAGATCGCCCAGGAGGACCTGCCCTCGTTTGTCCAGGTGGCCAGGGCGATGGCTGCCGGCGACCTTACCCAGAGGGTGACGCTCAGGGCCAGGCGGATAGAGGTGGACACCAAGGACGAGCTCGGGGCGATGGCGGTGGACTTCAACCGTATGCTCGAGGGGCTGCAAGAGACGGGGAGGGCATTTGCCGAGATGAGTGACAGCCTGCGCGAGCTGGTGGGCAGAGTGAGGGCAGCGGCGGACAATCTGGCTAACAGCAGCGCAGAGCTTGGCAGCGCCGCAAATCAGACCAGCGGCGTCGTGCAGCAGGTCGCCGTCACGGTACAGAGCGTGGCTAAGAGCGCCCAAGAGCAGGCGGCTGCGGCGCAAGGGACCAACCGGTCTGCGCTGCAGCTCGCTCAGGCGATCGGTGAGGTAGCCGCCGGTGCCCAGGAACAGTCCCGTGCGGCGCGGATGGCGGGCGATACGGCCGCCAGGATGGCCGCCGACGTCGAGCAGGTGGCCAGCAATGCCGGCAATGTGGCCGCGGCCAGCCAGGAGACCAAGTCTTCGGCCGAGCATGGGGCGAGCGAGGTCAGCGAAGCGGTAGCCAGCATGGCCGAGATCAAGCAGGTGGTCTCGCAGATAGCCGGCAAGGTTGAGAACCTGGGTAATCTGGGGGAGCGGATCGATGCCGTGGTGGCGACCATTGACGATATTGCTGACCAGACGAATCTGCTGGCGCTCAACGCGGCCATCGAGGCGGCCCGGGCGGGAGAGCACGGGAGGGGTTTCGCCGTGGTGGCCGACGAGGTGCGGAAGCTGGCCGAGCGGTCGCGGCGGGAGACCAAGGCCATCGCCGAGCTGATCAGGCAGGTGGAGGAGGCGACGACGGAGGCGGTCTCGGCCGCCCACCAGGGATCGGCCAGGGTGGAGGAAGGCGCGGCCCGGGCGGAGCGGGCCGGCGTGGCCTTGACGGAGATCACGCGGGCGGTGGATACGACGGTGGACCAGGTGGGAGGCATCGCCGCGGCCGCGCAGGAGCTAGCGGCCGGGTCGCGCAGCCTCGTGGAGACGATGAAGCGCATCAGCACGGTGATCGAGGAGACGACCGTGGCCGCCGAGGAAATGAGCGCGTCCTCGACGGGCGTCACCGAGCAGGTGGAGACGATTGCGTCGATCAGCGAAGAAAACTCAGCAGCCACAGAAGAGATGTCGGCTTCGGCGGAAGAGATGGCGGCCCAGATGGAGGAAATGGCGGCCCAGGCGGCGGAGCTGAGCACGATGGCGGAGGAGCTTCAGTCGCTGGTGGCCGGGTTCAAGCTGGGGTCGGACGCGCACGGCCGGCAGGGGGCCGCTTCGGCTGCTCCAGCCCCGGGCGGGCCCATCGGTCTCGTGCCACGGCGTCGGGCCAGTGATTGGGTGCATGGGGCCGCGAAACGGCCTGGTGGGTCGACCCTGAGCGGCCGTGGCGACGCTTAAGCCGCATCGGACCGTCGCCGGCCCGGCGGCCCGTCCGGCGAGGCAGCTTTCCATCGGCCACCAAGCATCACGGCCGCCAACAGGATAACCGGCTCGATGTGTCAGGCGATGCTCCGCAGGCGCAGGGCGTCGTGGAGCATAGAGTTGCCGTCGCACCGGTAGCAGTGGTTTTCGGTGCCGGCCGGCACGCCGCTGCGCGCGACCACCTCGGCCGCTTCCTGCATCACGTCGACGTACCAGCTCCAACCGGGCGCGCTGTGGCCCTCCATTCGCGAGCCGGGATTGGGGCTCCAGACGAAGGGCACGACGTTAGCGCCGATGCTGGTGAGTGAGCGTACGCCGTCCAGAAAGGTATCGCGCGGCTCGAGACCCAGGACGAAGACGCCGTAGACATTGCCGGGGCCGAAGACCCGCACGGCTTCCTCGATTGCTGCCACGAACTGACGGTGACCCGTCGTGCTCGACTTGCCCGGGCAGATGGCTCGGAAAAGCGCCTCGTCCCAGATTTCCATGCTGTAGCCGATGGCGGCGATGCCAGCCTCGCGGTATGCGCGGATATGGTCCGGGTTGGTGGCGGGCGAGGGCAGGACCGTGCCGGGCACGACGTCCACCCCCAGGGCATTGCGGATGGCGCTCACAATGTCCACCACCGTCTCCACCTCCTTCCTGGCGCTGAAGCAGCCGCCGGTAAGCAGGATGTGCTTGCAGTTGCCCTCGGCGAACGCCGCTGCCGCTACCTCAGCGATCTGCGCTACCTGCTTGCGGGTCAGGACAGAGTCATAGGTCTCCTTCGTGGCGACGAGATTGCAGAACAGGCACTGCTGTCCGCGGGCGAAGTGGGAGCAGTAGTTCTGGTAGCACACGAAGAAGCAGTCCTCGCCGCCGACCTGGGCAATCTTCACCATCGGGGTGCCGTCGGCCAGGGCGGTCGAGTAGAAGGGCGGCCGCGGAATGAGCCCGGCCGCGTCGAGGCGCTCCTCGCCCTCGAATAAGGCCAGGCCATCCCCATCGGCGTCCAGCACATAGGGCGAGCCGGAGTTGCCGCGGAACTGCACTACCGTGCCGTCGGACAGGACGAAGTCGTCGGGGAGGAGACGGCCGACGTGGTCTTCGAAGTCCCAGCCGAAAAGGCCGTGGTTCTGCTCCTTGTGGATTGTTCCCAGTCCGGCTAAAGCCCGGGGTGTGGCGCGAATACCCTCGGTGAGAAGCTTCGCCTTGATGGACAGCGAACGCTCGGAGACCTTCGTCATTTCTCCTATCCTCCTCGGTAGTTGGAATGTAGCAGCCGCTACTGCCCGCTCGACATTTGCCTCAGCAGCCAGTAGGCACGGCCCTGGTAGTAGGCCAGGAAGCACGACAAAAGCAGTCCCCGCCAGCCGTCGCGCCATCCGCCGAGCGCGATGTAGCGACGGCCGAGCTCTCGCATCGGCTGTCCGATGAGCGAGCGGGCCCGCGTCCGCTCGCCCGCCTGGCGCAGGGTCTGCGCGTGGAGCATAGCATAGTGCTCCTGCTTGGCGAAGAACTGGCCAAAGGTCTGGTAGTTCAGGTGTAGCAGGTCGTTCTGCAAGCACGCCCGCTCGCCCTCCAGGAGGACCACCTCGTGCACGGCCCTGGCCTCGTCGTATCGGGCGCGGCGCCGGTCCAGCAGGCGCAACTGGTAATCGGGGTGCCATCCTCCGCCCCGCACGCAGCCGCCCCAGATGATATTGCGGCGGGGGACGGCGTAGCCGGCCGGGCCGCCTTCCCCCAGCGTGGGAGCCAGGGCCAGAAGCTCCCGGCGCAGCGGTCCCTCCACTCGCTCATCGGCGTCGACGAAGAAGACCCAGTCGTGGGCGGCGAGGTCCATCGCCGCGTTGCGCTGGCGGGGGAAGCTGACGAAAGGGACTTGATACACGCGAGGAGTGTATTGCCGGCAGACCTCGACGGTGTGGTCGGTGCTATCGGCGTCTACGACCACGATCTCGTCGGCCCAGGACAGGCTTTCCAGGCACGGGCCGATGCGCCCCGCCTCGTTCCTGGCGATGACCAGCCCCGAGACCTTCGCCATCTCGCTACTGCAGCCCCCAGATCTGCCCATACGCCATTAGCCGGTCGCCGAACTCCTCCCGGCTGAGCCGGCCGCGTGCCACGGCCCACCAGTCGCGCAGGGCCTGCCAGCGCAGCCCCGTTCGGACGATGCGGCGGTTCCACCGTTGAAAGCCGGGCGAGTAGTGCTTCGCAAACAAGCGATAACGGCTGCGGTGCAGCGCCACCAGCATCGGGCCGCGGAACTGCCGGCTACTCTGGGCGACGTGGTGGACGATGCGGGCCTCCGGCGTGTACCAGACCTGCCAGCCGGCCAGCTTGAGCCGCATGCACCAGTCGATCTCCTCACAGTACATGAAGAACTGCTCGTCGAGGGGCCCGATCTGCTCCGCCGCCTCGCGCCGCACGATGAGGCAAGCTCCGAGGGGATGATCGATCTGGAAGGGCCGCTGATAGCACGACCGGGGATAGCGGCCGTTCAGGCGTGAGTTGGCCAGGCGGTGGTTGATGGGAAAGAAGTCGAAGAACGACATCCAGAGATTGGGAAAGCGGAAGGCGGAGTGCTGGCGCGAGCCGTCCGAGTTGAGCAGTTGCCCGCCGGCGGCGCCGGCACTGGGACAGCCATCCATAAACTCTACCAGCCGGGGCAGCGCATCGTCGAGGGCCAGGGTGTCGGGATTGAGCAGGAGGTAATACCGGCCGCGGGCCTGGGCCAGGGCCTGGTTGTTGGCGGCGGCGAAGCCCCGGTTGGCATCGTTGGCGATCAGGCGGGCCTGGGGAAACTCCGCCCGCACCATCTCCGCGCTGCCGTCTTGAGAGGCGTTGTCGACCACGAAAACCTCGCCTTTCAGTTGCCGTCCGTCCGGCAGTGGCATGGCCAGCGAGCGGGTAGCGGATGCCAGGCACTCCCGCAGCAGAGCGAGAGTATTGTACGAGACTACTACCACCGAGAGGTCGAGCACGTTACCTCTAGCGGCAGCTTATTGCATCACGGAGTTGATAGACGACCTGCTGCATGGTGCGCACCAGGCTGGGTATATTTATGCCCCAGCCGATGCCGACCACCCGTGGGGTGAGGATGCGCGGGTCCTCGGGATTCCAGTATGCAGCTCGAATTCGCTCCAAAGTTGGCATGCGGAAGTCGTAGGGAACGAAGCCGAAGACGGTGCCGTGCCAGGTGCGCTCTTCCTCGGTCTTCTGCAACTCCTGGACCACCGCGGCTACCACGGTCGCAACGGCCGCAGCCCTGATGAGGTTGCCGACCCATCTACGCCCAGCCATATTCTCCTCCTTGCTTGATTAAGTGCCCATTACGCGGCGCGGCTCGACTGGCCATCGCCCAGATAAGACGAAAGAGACAACGGAATGACATACACCGCGAAAGACTCGTTGACCAGAATTGTGGTTACCAATTCGGCGGTCAGGTCTGGAATCTCCCACTCGTCCTCCGCGTTAGTATAGGTCAGCAAGTCCCAGGTCCCCTTCTCTTCCCCTGGTACAAGGTGAAACTGTGCTTCCGGAAACTTTGACCGGACTGACCCTTTGAGTTTCCCTGCGGCTTGCCCTCGCCTAATAGCTGATGGTGACCTTAGTCTGGGCCCGACCCTCGCCGGGGAAGCCGACTCCCTCCTGCACTACCCAGGCGGAGAAGTAGATCTCACGGGTGCGCTGCAGCACCTGCACATCGCCGGTGATGGTGGTCTCCTCGCCCGGCGACAGGTCCTTGCCCAGGCTCCACCGGATGGGCACCGGCGGCGGCGGCGCATTCGTCCAGGAGATGCCGACCCGCCAGGTCCCCGGCCGCTCATAGTACAGCGGCGTCCGCTTGTCATCCTGCCAGGTGGCGAAGCTCTGGTCAGTGGTGTAGGCTGTGCCCGGCGGCGGGCCGATCCCGTCGGCCGGATTGCTGCGCACGACGGCGTTGCCGGTGTTCTTTACCGTGATGCGGACGTGCACCGTGCCTCCCAGAGGCACCGCGGTCGGCGAGAACTTGGCTTCCGTGATATCCAGCCTCGGGATGCCTCCCTGGTCGATCGTGATCGGTCTGGCGGCCTCGCTGACGTTGCCCGCCTTGTCCCACGCCCGGATATGGAAGGTGTAATGCCCGTCCACCAGCAGCTTCTCGCCGTTGTCGTGGCCATCGAAGAGGTAAGCGTGCAGGCCCTCCATCTCCTTAGGAGCGTAGAGCATATAGTAAGAGCCGTCATCGTCTCTGGTGAGGAAAAGCATCGTGGTCGCTTTCTTGGACAGGGCAAAGCTCAGCGTCATTTCATCATCGATGCCATCGCCGTTGGGGGAAATGGTGTCGAGATTGGCGGAGACATCGCGGATCTCCGGCGGGACGGTGTCGGCATCCTCCACCGCAAGGTTCGCCCGCTGCTCGGCGGTGCGCCCGTTCGAGTCCTTCGCCTCCACCACGAAGGTATAGTGTCCGTCGGGAATCACCCGCTGCTGCTCTTCGGTGCCCACGGCCCCGTTGAAGCGGATCTCGTAGTTGCCCGGGGCGCGCGTCTGGTCGCGCAGCAACTGGCTGAAGCCGTTCGGCCCCAGAAGGGTGATCTTCACATCGGCCCGGTTCCCCAGGCTGTACTGCAGGCGGGCCTCGTTGCGCACGCTCTCCTCGTTGGGCGAAATCGCCGGCGGATCGATGACCACATTGAACAGCAACGGCGACGAGAAGCAGCCGCTAACTCCGAGCATTCCGGCCAGCACCACCAGCAAGCCGGCAAGGGTTATCAGTCTGCGCATTTGCATTCCCAAGACCGTGACCTCACGACCAAAGACTTCAAGAGCCCAGGGCCACTGGGAGCACTTCGTCCATCCGTTCCACGAAGACGAAGCGTAGCTCCCGTCGCACCTCGGCCGGAATCTCAGCAGTATCCTTTTCGTTACGCTTGGGCAGGACAAAGGTGTGTATACCCGCACGATGCGCCGCCAGCGCCTTCTCTTTCAGTCCGCCGATGGGCAGGACCCGTCCCCTCAGCGTTATCTCCCCCGTCATGACGACATCGTGGCGGACCGGCCGGCGGGTCAGCGCCGAGACCAGCGCCGTGGCCGTAGTGATGCCCGCCGACGGCCCTTCCTTGGGGGTAGCCGCCGCCGGGAAATGGATATGCACGTCCAGCTTCTCGTAGAAGCGCGGCTCCAGGTTCAATGCCTTAGAGCGGGAGCGCACATAGCTGAGGGCGGCGGCCGCGGACTCCTTCATCACATCTCCCAGTTGCCCGGTGAGGATGAGGTTGCCCTTGCCCGCCATCAGCGTGACCTCCACCTCTGCCAGCTCGCCGCCGGCCTCCGTCCAGTACAGCCCGGTGGCCACGCCCACCTGGTCCTTCTTTTGCAGCTCGACGTCCTGGTACCGGGGAGGGCCGAGGTACTTCACCAGCGATCGTGAGCCCACCACCGACGGCGCTCGCCGTCCGCCGGCCACCTGGCGGGCCACCTTGCGACAGATAGCGCCTATCTCCCGCTCCAGATTGCGGAGGCCCGCTTCCTGCGTATATTCCCGAATGATCGAGCGCAGGGCCACATCGGAAAAATGCAGGCTGTTCAGGGCCAGGCCGTGCTCCCTGAGCTGCTTCGGCACGAGGAACTGGCGGGCGATGTGCATCTTCTCCTCCTCGGTGTAGCCGGGCAGCTCGATGACCTCCAGCCGGTCGTGAAGGGCCGGCGGCACGGGGTCGAGGATATTGGCGGTCACAATGAACATCGCCTTCGATAGGTTGTAGGGCACGTCCAAGTAGTGATCGCTGAAGCTGTGGTTCTGTTCCGGGTCCAGCACCTCCAGGAGGGCCGCCGAGGGATCGCCGCGGAAGTCCATTCCCACTTTATCGATCTCATCCATCATGAAGACCGGGTTTACGGTGCCTGCGTTGCGCATCGTCTGGATGATGCGGCCGGGCAATGCGCCGACGTAGGTGCGCCGGTGGCCGCGTATCTCGGCCTCGTCGCGGATGCCGCCCAGGCTGATGCGCACGAACTTGCGCCCCAGAGCCTGGGCGATGGACTGCCCCAGGCTGGTCTTGCCGACGCCGGGTGGCCCTACGAAGCACAGGATGGGGCTGCGCAACTTCTGGCCCGCCAGCTTGCGAACGGCGATATACTCAAGTATGCGCTCTTTCACCTTCGACAGGCCGTAGTGGTTTTCATCCAGCACGCGGGCCGCCTGCGCGATGTCCAGGTTGTCCTCGGTCTGCCTGGTCCACGGCAGGGATGCCAGCCAGTCCAGGTAGTTTCGGATGACACTGACCTCCGGCGAGGCCGTTGGAATCGCGGAGAGGCGGTTCAACTCGTCCTCGGCCTTGCTGGCCGCCTCCTCGGGCATTCCGGCCCTGGCGACCTTCTCGCGCAGCTCGCTGATCTCGCGCATCTGGGGATCGCTGTCGCCCAGCTCCTTCTGAATGGACTTGATCTGCTCCCGCAGGAAGAACTCCCGTTGGGTCTGGTCCATGGTCTGGCTGGTCTGGTGGCGCATCTTGTCCTGCAGCTCCAGGACGTTGAGCTCCTTGGCCAGGAGGATGTTGACCTTTTGCAGGCGCTCCTGGACGTCGATAGTCTCCAGGATCTCTTGCCTTTGCGCCAGCTCCAGGTCGAGGCTGGAGGCCACCAGGTCGGCCAGCCAGCCTGGCTCGTCCACATTCATCGCGGCGACGTATGCCTCTTCCGGCAGGTTGGGGCTCATCTTCACGCACTTCTCGAAGAGGGCCAGCACGGCCTTCATCAGCGCTTCCGTGGCCGGCGTGGCCGTCCGGACCTCCTGGACAGGCGTCGCCAGGACTCGGGCGAAGGGCTCGGTCTGGAGCAGGTCTTTCAGGTACAGGCGGCGCTGCCCCTGGACGAGGACGCTGGTGGTGCCGTCGGGCATCTTCAGCAGCCTGCCGATGAGGGCCTCGGTCCCCACGGGGAACAGGTCATCCAGGTCGGCATCCTGCGCCTCGGCCCGACGCTGAGCGAAGATGGCGATGGTGCGGTCGCCTCGCAGCGCCTCCTCCACTGCCTCCAGCGAGCGCTCGCGGCTGACCAGCAACGGCGCTACCAGGCGGGGATAGAGGACGGCATCCCGCACCGGCAGCAGCGGAAGCTCGACCTCTATTGGCACTGGGTTTTCGGAGCGCCGTCGCCGGCGCGGCATCATTCTTGCTGTCATCGGCTTATCGCGAAGGTGGCCAGGCCCTTGGCCACCAGCTCCCCCTCTTTATTCCGCACGTCAACCTCGCCCAGGGCGAGGCGTCGTCCTTTGTGCACGATATGGGCCTCGGCCACAAGCTGGCCGGCGCGCACCGCTCTCAAGAAGTTCACCTTTATCTCGACGGTGGACACCCGCTGGTCCGGCTCCACCAGGCTAATGAGGGCCACCGCCAGCGCCGAATCGGCCAGGGATGTGATGGCGCCGCCGTGCAGAGCACCGTATCCCTGCTGTAGCTCTGCCCTCACCGGCAGGCGCAGACGAGCGAAGCCATCCTCCAGGTCGGCCAACTCTATGCCGAGAAGATGCCAGTAGCTGGACGCCCTGGCTGCTTTCAGGCAGGCTTCTCGTTGCTCTTCGCGCATGGACCCCCTTACAAGTAAATCTACTATAGCTTGCCAGCAGAAGGGCTGTCAAACTGCAGAGGAGGGCCGGGCCGATCCCCAGCGCCCGACGTCAAGCGTCCTGCGCCGGCGTTGTGGCACCGGCGCAGGACGCTTGATACTGTTTGTATTGGATGTTGCTGCTGTCTGCCTGCTGCTTAGCTTCTGTACTGCCAGGCGCACCAGGAGCCATCGGGCAGCTTGGTAGGGCAGTAGAAGCCGTACTTGCCCTTCTTCGCCTTGTGATGGGTGGGACAGGCCACCTCTTTCTCGGGACTTGCCGGGGTGCTCTCTTCCTGCACGGAGTCTTCCTGGCCGTTGCCGTCCTGCGCCTCGCGGACGGCCTCCTGGCCATCCCGGCCAGCACCCATCGCCTCCAGTTGGGCGGTCAGCGCCTCGTGAAGGGCCCGCTGCGCCTCTCGCCAGTCCTCGTTTGGATAGACCTGGGCCTGCGCCCCTAGCTCTAGGCTACGCCATCCGTCGCCGCTCTCTCTGCTCTCTCTCACCGTCACACTTACATTCACTACCTGCACGACTTTGTCTCCTAGACTAGTATTCCCTCGCCGACAGCCTTTGGATGGGCTGTCGCGGCTTCCCGCAGTCCGGCCTTCCGCCTCGCATCGCCTGATCTCGGCTATGAACTAGAACTGT
>JAMCWG010000013.1 GCA_023475235.1 Chloroflexota bacterium | reverse complement strand
CGAAGCTCACGAGTCGCTGATGGATGTGGTGCGGCGCACCTTGCAGGCCAACCCGAGGAATAGCGTCATCGCCTTTCGAGACAACGCTTCGGCCATCGAGGGCTCCGATGTGCCCACCATCCTGCCGGAGGCGCCGGGGCATCCCTCGCGCTTCCGAAGGGCGAAAGTGCATTACCTGCCCGTACTTACCGCCGAGACCCACAATTTCCCCAGTGGTGTGGCTCCCTATCCTGGAGCCGAGACCGGTACCGGCGGCCGGATCCGCGATAACCAGGCGGTCGGCCGCGGGGGACTGGTGGTCGCCGGCACCACCGGCTACAGCGTGGGCCAGCTCCTGATTCCGGGCTATGCCGTGCCGTGGGAGGACAGTGGCTGGGCCTACCCGGGGAACCTTGCTTCACCCCTCCAAATCGAGGTTCGAGCCAGCGATGGCGCTTCCGATTACGGAAACTGCTTCGGCGAGCCCGTGATACTAGGGTTCACCAGGTCCTTCGGCTTGAGGATCGGCGGAGAGCGGCGCGAATGGATCAAGCCCATTATGTTTACCGGCGGCGTCGGACAGATGGACGGCCGCCACATCGAGAAGGGGAAGCCGCAACAGAACATGCAGGTGGTCCAAGTCGGCGGCCCGGCCTACCGCATCGGCATGGGCGGGGGCGCTGCTTCTTCGATGATTCAGGGCCAGAACATCGAAGAGCTGGATTTCAGCGCCGTCCAGCGCGGGGACCCGGAGATGGAACAGCGCCTCAATCGAGCGATAAGAGCGTGTGTGGAGATGGGCGATGACAACCCAATCGTGACCGTCCACGACCTGGGCGCGGGCGGCGACTGCAACGCCGTAACCGAAATCGTGGACCCCGCCGGGGCAAGGATTTACCTGCGGAGGATCCCCGTCGGTGACAATACCCTGTCGACGCTGGAGACCTGGGGCAATGAGGCGCAGGAACGCGACGTGATGATCGTCCCCTCGGAGAAGGTGAGGCTCTTCGAGCGCATCTGCCGGCGGGAGAAGGCCCCGTTCGCGGCCATCGGCGAGATCACCGGCGACGGGAAGATTGTGCTTTTCGATGAGACCGATGGCTCAGCGCCGGTGGACCTTGAGCTGGACAAGATTCTAGGCAAGATGCCGCGGAAGACATTTCGGTTGGAGCGCCTACCCCAGCGTCACCCGCCGGTGGCTTTACCCGAGGGCCTGTCCGTCAAGGAAACGCTGGATAGGGTCCTGCGCTTGCTTTCCGTCGGCTCGAAGCGGTTCCTGACCAGCAAGGTCGACCGCAGCGTCACCGGCTTGATCGCGCAGCAGCAATGTGTCGGCCCTCTGCAGTTGACGCTGGCCGATTATGGGATTGTTGCGAACAGCCATTTCGGCCTGAGGGGCACCGCCATCTCAATCGGGGAACAGCCCATCAAGGGCCTGGTCGATCCGGCGGCGATGGCCCGTATGAGCGTGGGCGAGGCCCTGACTAACCTGGTATGGGCGAGGATCAGCTCGCTTGGCGATGTGAAGTGCTCTGCCAACTGGATGTGGGCGGCAAAGCTGCCGGGCGAAGGGGCGAGGCTGTACGACGCCGCACTGGCGATGCGCGACATTATGATCGCGCTGGGCATCGCCGTGGACGGCGGCAAAGACAGCCTATCTATGGCGGCCCAGGTGGCCGGCGCTGATGGGACCACCGAGACGGTCAAGGCACCGGGCACGCTGGTGATCTCCGCCTACGCGCCGTGCCCGGATATTACCAGGAAAGTGACGCCCGACTTCAAGCGTCCAGGGGGCAGCCGCGTCCTCTTCGTCGATCTGGGCTTCGGCAAGCGGCGAATGGGGGGCGGCGCCCTGGCCCAGGTCTACCGGCAGGTCGGGGATGAATGTCCGGATGTCGACAGCCCGGAGCTGTTGAAGGATGCCTTCGAGGCAGTCCAGGAGCTAATCGGGGGGGGGCTGGTGCTAGCGGGCCACGACCGGAGCGACGGCGGGCTGATCACGACATTGCTGGAAATGGCTTTTGCCGGCAACTGCGGGATCGACGTCGATTTCGCTGGAGTTAGGCCCATCGATGCTTTGCCTTTCCTCTTCAACGAAGAGCTCGGGCTGGTGATGGAGTGCCTGCCTGATAATGAAATGCAGGTGATCGAGGTCTTTAATCGGAGAGGGATCGAGTGTCTGTCCATCGGCAGGACCATCCGGGAGAAGCAGCTTGAGGTAGCCATCGGCGGCGAAGCGCTGTTCCAAGAGGATATGCGCGCCTGGCGCGAGGTCTGGGAGCAGACGTCGTATCAGATCGACCGACTGCAGTCGAATCCGGCCTGCGTCGACGAGGAGAGACGTGCGAGCTTCGACCGGCCGGGTCCCACCTACAGGGTGGCTTCTGCCCCCCGGCCGCTCGCCGACAACCCGCGTGAAACGGAGAGGGGACTGAAGATTGCGGTCATTCGGGAAGAGGGCAGCAACGGCGACCGTGAGATGGCTTCGGCCTTCTTCGCGGCCGGGTTCGACGTCTGGGATGTGACGATGACCGATCTCCTGGAGAAAAGGATAGAACTCAACCGGGACAACTTCAGAGGCGCGGTATTTGTCGGCGGCTTCGCCCACAAGGATGTGTTCGATGCAGCCAAGGGTTGGGCAGGCTCCATCCGGTTTAACAGGGGATTGAGAGACCAGTTCCAAGTCTTCTATGAGCGGCCGGATACATTCAGCCTGGGCGTTTGCAACGGCTGCCAGTTGATGGCCCTGCTCGGCTGGGTGCCGGGGTTCGGCCTCCCCGACGAGAAGCAGCCGCGATTCATCCGCAATCAGTCGGGCCGGTTCGAGTCCAGATTTTTGGCAGTGAAGGTCCTCGATAGTCCAGCTATGATGCTGAAAGGCATGGCCGGCTCCCTCCTGGGCATCTGGACGGCCCACGGTGAAGGCAGGTTCTATTGCCCTGAGAAGACGGTGATGGAGCAGGTCTTCGCGCGAGACCTGGCCCCCCTCCGTTTTGTAGACGATATTGGAGAGCCAACCGAGACTTACCCATTCAACCCCAATGGCTCGCCCTTTGGGGTTGCGGCCCTGTGCTCGCCGGACGGGCGCCATCTGGCGATGATGCCCCATCCGGAAAGGGCGTTCCTGAACTGGCAGTGGGGATACCTGCCGGAGGGATGGGAGAAAGCCGCCCCTTCGCCCTGGCTACGGATGTTCCAGAACGCCAGAGACTGGTGTGAAAGTGAGCCCTAACGAAGCATCTACACCTGGAGCCAAAGTCCTCGCCGGTCGGGTTGCAGTGTCACCGGCATCGGAAATAGCAATGTCCAGCGCACACCTGTAGAGCGTACTGACAGCCGTAGCAGTAGGTACCGTGAGACTTAGGAGCGGAGGGAGGACGATAAATGCGAGTGGCACGTTATCTGGGGATGACTGTGATTGCGGCGGCCGCATTTCTAGGTGCCTGTGCGCCTGTGCCACCGGGCGCTCCCGCCGCAAAAGCGCCCGCACCTTCGCCTGCAACGGCCGCTCCGGCGGCGCCGGCCGCAGCCGCTCCCACGTCGACGGCGCCTGCGGTTAAGCCCACGCCCGCCCTCGCAATTAAGCGCGGCGGGACCCTGCGCCTGGCAGAGACTCGCAGCGCCCAGCATTTCGATCCGCAAACGGTGAACGTTTCGACGGTGGCCTATCATCTGCTGTTCGACGCGCTGGTCGCTTTCACCCAGATAAACGACGATCCGGTTACATTTGACGTAACGTCGGAGCTGGCGGAGTCGTGGGACATCAAGGACCCGAAGACCATCGTGGTGAGGCTGCGCCGCGACGTGAAGTTCAGCGACGGCAGCGTCTTTAATGCGGATGTCGCGAAATGGAACCTGGACCGGCTCTTGAATCATCCGAAGTCTACTGGCAGGGGGACGCTGTCGCGCTTGGGCAGCGTGGACCGGCTGGACGACTACACCATCCAGCTTAACTTGAAGTCTCCGTCGGCGGCGATGATGGCCAACCTGACCTTTGCGGGGACCAATGCCTGGGCCAACCATATTGTTTCCAAAGAGGCGATGGAGAAGCTGGGGGAAGAGGAGTTCTCCCGGCATCCGGTGGGCAGCGGGCCGATGACCCTGGCCAACTGGGAGGTCGATTCGAAGGTGGAGCTGCAGCGGCGGGACGGCTACTGGCGGAAAGGGGACGATGGCCAGCCGCTGCCATACCTCGACAAGTTCGTCGACTACACCCGGCGCGATACGGCGGTGAGCATGCTGGAGTTGAAGAGCGGAGCGCTTGACATAATCGTGGAAGTCGAGCCTAAGGACTTCAAGACAATCGAATCGGACCCGAACCTGAAGCTTTTCCTACATCCATCAGCCGCCTACGGCTACTTCGGGTACGGCCTCAACCCCAACATCGAGACCTTCCGGGACAAAAGGGTGCGCCACGCGATATCGTACGCCATCGATCGAGAGGCAATGGCGAAGACATTAGGATTCGGCTACGGCAAGTCGGCGTACGTGCGACGCTGGGGACCGGGCGTCCTCGGCTACCACGAAGGGAGCTTCCCTACGTTCCCGTACAACCCGGACAAGGCGAAACAACTGCTGGCTGAGGCCGGCCGTCCCGACGGCATCGACGCGACGATGACGGTCATCAACCGCTCCAACGATGTGCGCGAGGCCGAGCTAGTGAAGGCGATGTGGGACAAGGTGGGGATCCGGGTGGTCATCGATGTGATAGAGCGGGTGGCCTGGGGCAACCGGATGCAGGCGATGAACTTTGAGATCGGCACGCACCGGCCGGCGACGGTCGCCGAGCCTGAGTGGATCCTCCAGATGGAGACCTGCAACGCGTCGGGCGTCTCGTTCGGCCAATGCAACAAGGAATTCGACGATTTGCTGGCCCAGGGAGCGGCCACCTATGATACCGCCGAGCGCGACCGGATATACCAGAAGGCCATCAATGTGATTGTGGACGATGCGTGGACGGGGGTGGGCTATACCCTGCCGTTTAGCTGGGCAATGAGTAAGAAGGTCAAGAACTTCAAGTACCAGTTCACGGAAATCGACCCGAAATACATCTGGCTGGACCAGTAGACGCTGGCGCAGGGAGGTCATCGGGCCTATGAGCGAAGTATCGCATGTCAGGACGGTTCACGAGCCAGCCCGCGAGACGCCGGTAGCGGCGGAGGTCGATGTGCTGGTGGCGGGCGGAGGGCCGGCCGGGCTGGGGGCGGCGATCGCGGCCGCGCGGGAGGGCGCTTCCACGCTGCTGGTCGAGCGGAATGCCTTCCTCGGCGGTGCCGCCACGGCCAATCTTGTGTCCAAGCTGTCACAGCACAGAGCAGTGCTGTATGGCATCTCCGGCGAGATCGTCGACGAGCTGCTCCGCCGGAGGGCAGCCGTGGCCGGCCGCGTCATCAACTTCGATCCGGAGGCTTTCAAGAAGGTGGCGCTGGACCTCGTCCAGGATGCCGGCGCTCGGCTCCTCCTCTACTCCTGGGTCGTCGTTCCCATCGTGGAAGAGGGCGCGGTGCAGGGCGTGTTCGTCGAGAACAAGTGCGGACGCCAGGCATTGCTGGCGAGAACGGTGATCGACTGCACCGGCGACGCGGACATCGCGGCAGGAGCAGGCGTTCCCTTTGTAAAGGGGCGCGAGGGTGACGGCAAGATGCGGCCCGTCGTGCTCCTGTTCCGCGTGGGCAATGTAGACTTTCACGCGATGGTCGATTATGCCCGCAGGCACCCTGACCAGTTCTCGCCCGACCCCAACCGGCAGGTGAACGATATCGAGCGAGGAGTCGTGCGAATGTGGGGCTTCTTCGATCTGGTCGAAGAGGCCAGCCGCCGGGGCGAGCTCCCACCGGACTTCCACTGTCTGGAGCTGGAGGGAGTGGACGTCGAGCGGGGCATATGCTACATCAACGGCACTGAGGTCTACGAGGTAGACGGCACCAACGCGTGGGACTTGACTAGGGCCGAGATCGAGGCCCGCAACCAGATCTCTATGTTTGTGGACTTCGTCCGCAAGCACATCCCCGGCTGCGAACGGGCGTCTGTAATCGACACGGCGGCTGGCATCGGCGTGCGAGAGACCCGGCATATCCGCGGCGAGCACATCTTGAGCGAGGAGGACTGCGTCGCCGGCCGGCCCTTCGAGGACCGGGTGGTCCGGGTTAGCACCCACCTGGCGGCTCCCGGCGTGGCGGTACACAACCCCGACCGCAAGGAGGGCTCCGCGGACGACCAGTTCCGGACGATGATCGCCGAGGAGCGGAAGTTCTACATACCCTACCGCTGCCTGGTGCCCCAGGGGGCCGAGAGGCTGCTAGTGGCCGGGCGTAGCATATCGCAGACCCACGATGCGGATGGATGGACGCGCTCCGAGGTATGGTGTATGGGAATGGGGCAGGCAGCGGGGACGGCGGCCGCCCTGGCCGCCGCCGACGGCACGACGGTGCGGACCGTCGACATCGGGCGGGTGCAGCAACTGCTAAGAGCCCAGGGGGTGCCGCTGGACGAGGCCGTCGGGCAGCCCGTCCCGGAGCCAGGCGCGAGCTGAGATTGTTCCAGGCGGATCAGGCCTGGACGTCTACGCTTTGTCCGATGCCCAGCAGCGCGCCGCCCAGGACCTGGATGGCCTGCGCGCCCTCTACGCTCATAAGCTGGTAAAGGCTGGCATCTTGCAGAGGGGTGCCAACGGCGTTGGCCGGAGCTGCCGTGCTCAACGGCGGGCTGGTAGGCGGTTGTGCTGCCAGCGCGGATTCCAGTGCCTGTAGGGTGCTGCCGCCCCCTGCGTTTACCAGTTGGTACACATCCGCTCCCTGAAACAGGGCTGCTTCGTCGCTGCCCAGGTTTGCCATCACCGCCGGCGCGCTCATCGACCTTTCTACGTCTGGCGCGGAGTCCAGTGTGCCCAGTGCCTTGCTGCCAGCAGTGCTCAACAGAGAATACAGGCTTGCTCCCTGAAATAATGTTCCGTCAACATGAGCACAGCTAACTCCATCGCTGCCATTGGGATGGTATTGACTTCCTGGCCGGAAGGTCTATAATGCAGCGAACATGAAACTCGGTTTCATAGACACTTGGTTTCCTGGAATTGCAGTCAGCGAGGCAATGATTTGCCGGAGGACCGTCGTCGCCAACAGGGCCGAGAGCCGTCACCTCCTGCCCGCTTCGAGCTTGTGAAAAGGACCGTCAATCGTATGACGTCCGGCGCGGATCCGGAAGACGACGGACTGGTAGGCGGACATGTCTGATCAGGCCTAACGCAAGCACAACAAACACAGGAGTAGAGATGGCACAGAGCGATTTCGATTCGATTGTCAGCAAAGATGTGGTGGTGATTGGAGGAGGAACTTCTGGTTTTCCTGCTGCTATCGCTGCCGCACGCAACGGCGCCGATACCCTGCTGATCGAGCGCTTCCACTGCCTGGGGGGAATGATGACAGGGGGCCTGGTCCTGGGATTCCACACAATGCGGGTACACCAGGACATCGAGGGAAGCAACATCTATCAGGCCGACCGATATCAACTGGAGCAGGTGGTGCGCGGCCTGGCTATGGAGATCCTGGATCGCCTCAACGATATGGGCGGCGTGTACGGCCTCTACGGCAAGCCAGGGGAGGCCTCCAGCAGGCCCACCTTTGATCCCACCCTGATGAAAACCCTGGCCGACCAGATGATCCAGGAGGCGGGCGTTGAGGTGTGGCTGGACTCGCTGGTCGCCGAACCGGTGATGGAAGGCAACAGGATCACAGGGGTAGTTGTTTACAACAAGTCTGGCAAGCATCTGGTGAAGGCTAAGACATTCGTGGACTGCACCGGGGATGCCGATATCGTCGCCCGGACCGGCGCCGAGTTCCAGCAGGGCCGGGAAGAGGACGCGCACATCCAGGCCGTCACTATGTGCTTCATAATGGGTGGTGTGGACTTCAACAAGGCGCTGGACTATCTGGAGCAGCATCCGGAAGACCAGGGTGGTGGGAATATCCAGGAGTGGAGGCGGCTGCTGGCTCAGGGCAGCCCCATCATTATTGGAGGCCTACGCAGCCTGCTAAAGAGAGCCTTCGACAACGGCGATCTGCCCCTCCCGCTGCACGGCAAGGGGCACGTTCCTGCTATCGGGAGCATCAGACCGGTACGCCGCGCCGGCAAGATGATACCCTCCGAGAGCATCCACGTCGTGGATATGGCCTATAACGTCGACCCGACAAACACAAAGGACGTCACCGAGGCACTCATGTTTTGCCGCTGGTACACCGTGAAGCTGGCTGGCGTCCTCCAGAAGTACCTCCCGGGGTTCGAGAACGCCTACCTGATCGAGACGGCCCATCAACTGGGTGTTAGGGAGAGCCGACGCATAGTCGGAGAGTACGTGCTGACCACCGAAGACGTGCTGGGCTCGCATATGTTCGACGATGCCATCGCCCGGGGCGGTCGGGCTCTCGACATCCACGCTGAGGAGGGCGGCAAGCCTGGACGCTGGATCGAGATCCGGAAGGGCAAGGCCTATGGCATACCCTACCGCTGCCTGGTGCCTAAGACTATCGACAACCTGCTGGTTGCCGGGCGTTGCATCTCAGTTGAACATATGGCGCTGGGCTCCGTACGTGGTATCCCATTATGCATCGCCACCGGCCAGGCAGCAGGCACCGCGGCAGCCCTCTCAGCGAAGGAAGGCGTGGCACCGCGCCGAGTGGACATCGCCAAGCTGCGAGACACTCTCGCCAAGCAGGGGGCTGACCTTGGGCACGGAGAGCCGGTCTTTGCATCGCACTAGTGTGACCCACCTGGCGTATCTATGCCGAGGTGGCTGGACAACTAGCGTATGGCCCTGCCAGCGGCGCTGTGCAGCGGGCAAGCTGATATGTTGTTTCCGACGTGAAGCAAAGAGAGGAAAAAGGAACAACCGGTGAAACAGACTATCGGATTCGTACCTTCAGTGGTCGTAGTCACAATTGTAGCTCTCCTGTTGGGTGCGTGCGCATCCCCGACACCGACCGCCGTATCCACCAAGGCGCCGGCAGCGCCGACGGCGTCGTCGGCGCCCACCGCAGCGCCCAAAGGGCCATCCCCGTCTTCGTCTTCGGCGGTGACGCCCGCGGCCACCGCTAAGCCAGCCGCCAAGATCAAGCGCGGCGGAACGGTGCGCGGCGCCGGCAGCAGCGAATTCAATGGGTTCGATCCCCACACCTCCCCTGTTCCGGACTTCTACACTGGCGGAATGAACGCGCTCTACGATGTGTTGTTGAATTACGAGATACGAGACGGCAAGTTCACCCTGCTCCCCGAGCTAGCCGAATCGTGGGAGTTCAGCAACGATGGGAAACAGGTCACCTTCAAGCTGCGCAAAGGGGTCAAGTTCCAGGACGGCACGGACTTCAACGCCGACATCGCCAAGTGGAATTTCGACCGGATGATGACCCATCCTAAGGCGATCACGAAGAAGACCGTCGGTAGTGTTAAAGAAGTCAAGGTGCAGGACCCGTACACGCTGGTGTTGACCCTGAAGGAGCCCTCGGCGTCGTTCCTGGCCCAGATGACGGAAGCGGCGCAGTACCCTGCTGGTATCGTGTCCAAAGCGGCAGTGGAGAAATATGGAGATCAGTTTGGGCTGAAGCCCGAGACCACGGTCGGATCGGGGCCCTTCAAGCTGGCCGAATGGGTTTCCGGAGACCATATCAAGCTGGTGAAGAATGAGAACTACTGGGACAAGGGCGCTGACGGCCAGCCGCTGCCGTACGTCGATGGGGTGCTGGAGCGCTTCATTGCTGACAGTAAAGTGGCGCAGGTGGAGCTGAAAGCCGGTAACATCGACTTCATGATACGTGTAGCTCCCAAGGACGTTCCGATTGTCCGCGCCGATCCCAACCTGGTGCTGCATGAGCTGCCCTGGAACGACGCTGCCAAGCGTATGAACTTCGTCCCGATCCTTGAGCCGTGGAAGGACAATGTGAAGCTGCGCCAGGCGGTGAGCTATGGCCTGGACCGCCAAGCGATAGCCAACGTTATGGGCCTTGGAATAGGCAAGCCGCTATATTCCTGGTTCAGCTCGGCGAACATCGGCTACAACCCATCCTTGTCGAAATATGACTATCAGCCAGACAAATCCAAGCAGCTACTGAAAGATGCAGGCTATCCCAATGGGCTGGAAGTCACCCTCACTCAGATTGATCGCCCGGAAGACAGGCAGTTGGGTGAGATTATGCAGTCGATGCTCAAGAACATCGGCGTTGAGGTGAAGGTCGACGTCCTTGAGCGGCTGGCCCACAACGCGGCCCGGTTGGCCGGTAAGCTGGGCTTCGTGACCGGCAACCTCAATTACTACCCCGATCCAGCTATGTTCAGCGTCAATGTCGTCACTAACGGCGCGGCGAATACCTTCTTCTACAGCAATCCTGAGCTCGACAAGTGCTTCGACGAAGGAGACCGGGCTCTCGATAGCGCAAAGCGGCAGACTATCTACGAGGGGTGCCAGAAGATCATGTTCGAGGACGCGCTCTTCCTGCCCCTGTATGCCCAGCAGCGCTTCGATGCGACCATCAAGACGCTGCAGGGATGGCAGGACAACTGGAGCCGCCCGCGCTTCAAGTTGTTCTGGCTGGACAGGTAGTCAACCGTCGCTTTCATTGGCCTGAACGCACAAGTGGCCGACATCGCCCTGCCGGTTCCCAACAGGGCCGGCAGGGCCCAACGCATAGGGACGAGCAGTACGGTGGTACATACAGCAAGAAGGAGTCATCTGATGGCAGAAAACGACGAGCGGGCCTTTGCCTCGCGCACGAAGTGGGATGTGACCGTAGCCGGGGGAGGGACGGCGGGCTTCGTCGCCGCCATCGCCGCCGCCCGGGCCGGCGCACATACCCTTCTCGTCGAACGATACCAGACCTTGGGTGGAATGATGACCGGCGGCCTGGTAATCGGCATCCATACAATGCGAATTCATCAGGGTATCAGCACGGTCAATCCGTACCAGGAGACGACTTACCAGTCACAGCAAGTCGTGCGTGGCATCGCCCAGGAAGTGGTGGACCGGCTCATCGAGATGGGCGGGGCCTTCAGCAGGAAGGGCGAGTCTAGCAGCATCGTGCGGTTTGACCCTGAGCTGCTGAAGTACCTCATCTCGGAGATGCTGGATGAAGCGGGAGTTGAGGTCTGGCTCGACTCACTGATGACAGATGTAGTGGTCGAGGATGGCATGGTAAAGGCCATCCTCGTCAACAACAAGTCAGGCCGTCACCTCGTGGAGGCCGATGTCTTTATTGATGCGACAGGAGATGCGGACCTGGCCGTAGCGGCGGGCGCTCCCTGGGAGCTGGGCCGGCCCCAGGATGGGCGCACGATGCCTGCCTCGATGGTCTTTACTATGGGTGGGGTTGACCTGCCCAAGCTCTTCGCCTTCGTGCGGGAAAACCCGGAGGGCCTCGAGAGCGGTTCCATCGACGGCATTGAGCAGCGCTACTGCGAGGATAAGCCAATTCTGGTGCGTTACTCGACGAAAGCTCTGAAGAATGTCGATCCGGCCGACCTGCCTCGGGCCCCTGGCGCCCGGAACCCCATCACGCACTTCCAGGTCTCGACGAGCATTCGTGGTGGTCAGATAGTGCGCACCGAAACGAACCACATTATGGATTCGGTCTATGGGCTTGACCTGGCCAATGCGAGTGACCTATCGGAAGGAATCCAGCGGGCCCGGCGGCATGTGATGCAGGCAGTCAACTTCTATCGGAAGTACATCCCCGGCTACGAGAACGCCTACCTATTGCAGACCGCCGACCAACTGGGCGTGCGCGAAACGAGGCGCATCGTCGGCGATTATGTGATGACTGCCGAAGATGTGCTGAACGCGACCAAGTTCCCCGACAAGATTGCCCGCGGGGGGCGGGCGATGAACATCCACTCTGAGGACGGCTGGTCGGCGGCGGCGGAGGGCTTCAGCGGCAAGCAGTGGCTGGAGATCAAGGATGGCAAGGCGTACGATGTGCCGTACCGGGCGCTGCTGCCCAAGGATGTGGAGGGGCTGCTGGTGGCCGGGCGGTGCATCTCGGTGGACCACATGGCGCTGGGATCGTTGCGCGGCGAGCCGCTGTGCATGGCCACCGGGCAGGCCGCCGGCGTGGCGGCTGCGCTATCCTCACAGCTAAAGGTGACGCCGCGACAGTTGGACATATCGCTGATCCAGCGTAAGCTGATCGAGCAGAATGCCGACCTGGGCGGCATACCGGACGCGCCTCCAGCAGGCGCCTGAGCCGAACGCCGACATTGGCATAGGAATCCTCCAGATACCGTAGCTTCGTCGCGGGCCCCGGTGCGTCATCCCGCAAGGGAGGGCCGGTGCAACGATCAGTGTCGTGAGCGCCCGGGCCTACGAGCAGTCGCTCAAGTCCGCGAGGAAGCTCTACGAAGCACACTTCCACCAGGGCGGCTCGCACCGCATTGCGTGCTTGGCTGGCGCACGGGGCAACGTGTTGCAGCGGGCCGCTGCTCTTTTCAAGGGGTGCCTTGAGCCAGGCTGAGACGGGTATTGAGGATAGGATAGGCACCAGGCGATAGTCACCTCGCCCGCCAGTCCGTGGCGGTCAACAAATTGCTGTCTCGCCTTATGTCACGATATCACTCTCTGCGAGTTGAGAGAATGGCCCTCTTTCGCTAATATATATTCGTTGGCTGTGATTTGGCGAAAAGCACGACGGCTGAGAGCAACGGTAATGGTGTGGCGGTCTGTTCATTGACAACTCTGCCTGGCGCATCGGCCGGCTCGGCGGTTCCTCGCGACGCGGAGCCGTGTCTGGAGCAGATATTCCAGTTGGTGCGAGAACGGGAAGGAATCGACCTGCGTGCCTATCGGCGCGGCACCGTCGAGCGCCGGGCGACCCAGCGTTTGCATAAGCTGGGATGTTCCGACTACCGTGGATACGCGCGCCGGATGGCCGAGGATGAAGCCGAGGCTCACCACCTTCTCGCCCACATCACGATCAAAGTGAGCCGCTTCTTCCGGGACGCCGATGTCTTCGGTCACCTGCGCGATGCGGTGTTGCCCGACCTCGTCCGGCAGATTGGGGCTGACGGCGAGCTGCGGGTCTGGAGCGCGGGCTGCGGCAACGGAGAGGAGCCCTACTCTATGGCGGTCTTCCTGGCTGACATGTCGCGAGAGGGCTGGCCCATACCTGCAGCCACGATATGGGGAACGGACATCGACGAAGAGGCGCTGGCCGTCGCCACACGTGGCCTGTATCCTGAGGGTGCCCTTGCCGAAACCTCGCCGGAGCTGATCGCCGCCTATTGGGCGCGCCGTCCGGGACGCCTGGGCTCCCAGTACGAGCTAAGTGATGACATACGCCGGCGAGTTGTGTTCGCCCGCCACGATCTGCTCTCCGGGACCGGTCTGCCGGCCGGCCCGCGGTCCCCAGCGATTCCGTGTCACCTGGTTCTATGCCGGAACGTGCTCATTTATTTCCAGCGCCACGCGCAGGAGCAGGTCCTCCAACTCCTGACCCATAGCCTAGCCCCGGGTGGTTATCTGTGCCTGGGGGAAGCCGAGCAACTGACCAAGGCACAAGCGGGGCATTACGAGACCATAGACCGCCGGGCCGGGCTGTACCGCCGGACCCGAGAGGGATTGAGCGGAGGTTCCACAGGTGTTGTTTCGTGAGGTAACCATAGGGCAGCGCCTGGCGCTGGCCTTCGGCGGTGTACTGGTGTTCTTGTTGGTACTGGCGGGGGTCTACGCGTACGGGCAACAGCGTCAGAGCGATGTCGAAGCATCCCTCACAGATCGGGTGATGCCGAGGGCCGAGGCTGCCAGCGATATCGAGACAGCTTATCTGCGCCAATCGGCGTCCGCCAGCAGCTACGTCTACTCCGGGGATGCGCACTATCTCGATGAATACCAGGGGGCAGTCGCGATTGGCAGGGAGGCGGTGGCGCGCTTGAATGAGCTGCCGAAGAACCCTCAGGGTACGGCGATCTTCGAGCAAATACAGCCCCTGGCCACGGCATTCACCCAGGCGAGCGAGAAAGCGATCAGCTTCCGCCAGCAGGGGAACATTGACGAGGCGGAGCAGGTGGTCGAGCAGGAGATGATACCTGCGCGTGCTCAGCTACTTGCGAAGGCTGAGGAGTTCGTCGCACTGCAGTCTCGTCTTAGAGATGACGCCAAAGCTCAGATGAGCCAGGTGAAAACGGACACGGCCCGCGAGTTTTTCGGCATAGCGCTCTTGACGTTCGTAGGGGGCGCCGCCGTATCGGTTGGGACGTCCCGCTCGGTTAGAAATCCGGCGAGGACACTGGTGCAGGCCAGCCGGGCGCTGGCGGGCGGCGACTTCGCAGCGTGTGTAGACCTGGCAGGCAAAGTGGAGGATCCGAAGGTCGCGGGGGGCACGGCCCAGGAGATGCGAGAGCTGGCGGCTACCTTTGGCTCAATGACCAAGCAGCTTCTCGGGCGAGAGAAGCGCCTGGCCGCTCGGGCAGCTCTGTCGGCGGCGCTGGCGTCCAGTCTCGGGCTTGATCAGATAGCAAAAGACGGGCTGCGAGTTATCGCCGACTACACGAATTCGGAGCTCGGCGCCGTGTACGTCTGCTATCCAGGGGATGGGGGCGCCGCTGCTTTGAGGCGGATCGGATCATACGCCATCGACGGTTCTCCCGCCAGCTTCAACCTGGGAGAGGGAATTCCGGGGGAAGCCGCGGCATCTCGGCGGAGCGTCGTGGTGCGTGACATTCCCGCCGATACGCCCTTCCACATTAAGTTTGGCTTTGACCAGGCGCCGCCCAGGACCGTCGTGGCCGCGCCGATGATCGTTCAGGAGCAGATCGTCGGCGTGCTGCTCCTCGGCAGCCTTCGAGACTTGGGAAGCGAGGCAATCGACTTCGTGGAGATATCCGCGCAGCAGGTCGGCGTGAGCCTCCAGAACGCGCTGGCCCACCATCAGGTGCAGGCGCTGGCCGAGGAGCTTCGGGACAAGAACGAGCTGCTGGCTGCCCAGAACGAGGAGCTGCAGGCCCAGTCGGAGGAAATCCAGGCGCAGAACGAGGAGTTGCAGAGCCAGAGCGAGGAGCTTCAGGCGCAGAATGAGGAGCTTCAGGCCCAAAGCGAAGAGCTACAGGCCCAGAGCACAGAGCTGGCCGAGCAGAACCACACGCTGGCGCAGCAGGCGGAGCGGATAGCCAGGCTCCAGAGCCTTACCGCGCGGCTGAACGAGAGCCTGTCCACCCAGGAGATACTCGAGCAAGTGGTGTGGGCCGCCGTGGACTTACTGGAGTCGTCGGTTGCCGCCGTGCTCCTCCTGGACCCGTCTCGCCATTTCTTCACCCTGGCCGCCGGTGTCGGACTCGATCCGGAAGAAGGGCTCAGTCTCCGCCTTCCATACGAGGAGAGCCTGGCGGGCAGAGTGATGACTGAGGGGCGTGTCAGGTTCATCGAGGACGTGAGCCAGGAGCCAAACATACGGTTCCCATATCTTGCCAGCGGACAAGCGCCCGGATCGATGATCGTGGCCCCGATGTACGCTTCTGGGAATGCTCTGGGCGTGGTGGAGGTCTATTTCAGCACGCACCGGACGTTCACAGATGACGACGTGAGCATGCTGTCGGCGCTGGCGAATGCGGTTGCAGTCACCGTGCACAAAGCCCGCCTGTACGCCGAGGTGGAAGACAAGCGCCAGCTCCTGGAAAGCATTCTCGTAAACGTTCCCGAGGCAGTGTGCGTGACCGACCGCCAGGGGAGCGTGTTGATAGCCAATGCGCCTGCTTACGAGTTGTTCGATATCGACGAAAGTGGGAGCCTGCCGTTGTCAGTCCATAGGGACGAGGTGGGGGCCGATACCTGTCGCCCCATCACCAGGGCGCTGAGCGGCGAGCAAGTGCTTGGGGAAGAAGTCCATTTCTCCGGCGCGGGTGGCAAGCGCACAGGCTATGCCCAGGTGAGCGCCGTCCCGCTGTTTAGCGGCGGACGCGTCGACGGGGCAATTGCCGTCGCAACCGATATCACCCACTTGAAGGAAATCGACCTGATGAAGGATGAGTTCCTGTCACTCGCTTCTCACGAGCTGAGATCGCCGCTGACTTCGATCAAGGGCTTCGCACAGTTCCTGCACCGGCGAATGCGCACCCTGCCAAACTATGAGGATTTCCAGAGCATATTACAGACGGTCGATGAGCAGGTCAACAAGGCGGCGCTCCTGGTGGACCGGCTGCTGGACGTCTCGCGCGCCCAGATGGGGCGACTGCAGATGAACCCGGAGCAGGTCGATCTAGGGGACCTGGTGCGCGAGCACGTCCGGCAGGCGCAGGTCAAAACAGATAAGCACCGGTTGATCACCGACATCGGCGGTCAGATCATCGGGTACTGGGACCGGGGATATCTGGAGCAAGCCATCGCTAATCTGGTAGACAATGCGATCCGGTATAGCCCCGAGGGGGGCGAAGTCCGCGTATCCGTGCAACTGGAAGGCGATACAGCGCGTGTTACGGTGGTCGATCAGGGCATCGGCATACCTCAGGACCTGCTTCCTCATCTGTTCAAGCGCTATTATCGGGCTCAAGCGGCACGGGAGATCAGCGCTGATAGTATGGGGATCGGACTTTACATCACCCGCGAGATAATCGCGGCCCACGGTGGGCGCATCTGGGCCGAAGGCGCGCCGGAGAAGGGCAGCGTCTTCACCATCGAGCTGCCCTTGAGCTACCAGCCGGCCAACAACCCGCTGGCGGATGCCGGTGTTACTGATACGGAAGATGGGCGGTAACTCGTCCGGCCCTGCCCGCTGTGGCCATGCTTTTCCCTACTCGGTTAAGGTTTTCCTCTAACCGTTTTCTAACTATATGGAATTTGTCCTCACGCGTAGGAATAGGGTATACTCTAAGTAGGAAGAATATAGGCCCAGCGTGTACCTGTAGCAAGCACCAACAAGGCCTGGACAAGTAGCAACCGCCAGTCACTGGCGGTTGCATAGCAGAGTGTGGGTGGACGTTTAGTTTCCACA
The DNA here is from genome assembly GCA_023475235.1 of Chloroflexota bacterium. Lineage (GTDB taxonomy): Bacteria > Chloroflexota > UBA6077 > FW602-bin22 > JAMCWG01 > JAMCWG01. Next base: position 23,760 of record JAMCWG010000013.1, on the reverse strand, counting down.
AGCTGCAACCCCAGGCTCCTCACATCAAAGCCATTCGTTTCAACAAGCACGCCGGTATCGGCGCGTTCTTGCCTGACCAGTTGTGCTGGACACCGGGTCTGCCGTCCGAGGCGCCAGAACTGACAGGTCATAGCAAGCTGGCCGACTTGAATGAGATTCGGTCAAGGGCCGATTGGTGCTAGCTCTCAATCATAACTTGCACCCGGGTGTCAGGGTTTGCAGGAGATTGGAGAGTGGATCAGACGGTCAGCACGAGCGATGGGTGGCGGAGGACCCGAATGATGGAGACGAGAGGAGATGGAGGACCACAAGAGCACGTCGTACTGGTAGTCGATGACGACGAGGCCCTGGTAAAGGCGTTGCTTCTTGCGCTGCAGGACGAGGGATACCGGTCGGTGGGCGCAACCAGCGGCAGAGAGGCCCTTCGGCAGGTATACGAACATCATCCCGATCTCATCATCCTGGACCTTATGATGCCGGATATGGATGGCTACGAGACCTGCAGGCGTGTTCGAGATGTATCCAACGTGCCCATACTGATGCTGACGGCCAAGACGAGCGAAGAAGATATGATCAAAGGGCTGGATTCCGGAGCCGACGACTACGTCGTCAAGCCCTTCGGGGTCAAGGCCCTGTTGGCCCGCGTGCAGGCACTGCTCCGCCGGGCCGAGTTCCCCTCGACGGACCGGGTGACGACGAAGCTGGTGAACGGCGACCTGGAGATGGACCTGGTGCTTCGAAGGGTGACCATCGGCGGCAAACACGTTAAGCTCACCCCGACCGAGTTCCGGCTGCTCTCCTGCCTGATGCAGCGGCCCGGCGAAACGGTGAGTCACAAAGATCTGCTCACCCGTGTGTGGGGGCCGGAATACCAGGAAGAGTCGCAATACCTCAAGCTGTACATCGGCTACCTCCGCCGCAAGGTGGAACCAGATCCCAAGCGGCCGGCGCGGATCATTTCGGAGCGTGGCTTCGGCTATTACATCCGGCGCGCCGAGCGCCTGGCAAGCTGAGCCGAGCGCGACGATCCATTACCAGTCCCCAACCCCGAAGCAGCGGCCACCGCATAAGTAGGGACGGAAGGCGCCGTACGGCGACGCCGGAAGAGATTTCTTCCGGCGTCGCCGTCTGAAGCCGGCTCGCACGAGGCTGCCAGGCTCTCCCTGAGATGAGCCCCCGGTCGCTCACCTCACCCGAAGCAGCTTGTGTATCGCGGGATAGTCGGCCGGCCTCGGCCCCCGATTCGACGACACCTCCAGCTCGCCGACATACAGGTTGCCCTCGGCGTCACCCCAGAGGCCGTGAGGGGCGAAGAAGTTGCCGACTACTGAGTAGTCCTCGCTACCACAGCGGGCCAGGAGCTTCCCGTCGAGGGTCCGAATGCTGATCTGCGCCGGCCGGGCAGGACGCTCGGCGTTCGCCGACGAGTACAGCTCCGAGATGTAGAGGTTGCCGTCATTGCCGATGAACATACCGTTGGGGCGTTGCCGTACCCATCGCTGACGTATATCTCGCCGGCAGGCGAGAGGGCCACGCTGGTCGGGCGATTGAAGGGCAGGCCCGCGCGCTTTATGGTCTTGTAGTCCTTGCCGTCGTAGCCGGTGTCGGAGGGCTTACCCCGCGTGCCCAGGGTCATCGGGATCTTACCGTCGAGGGTGCACTTCCGCACCGTGTGGTCAGCATCGTCCGCGCAGTACACCGTGTCATCGGGGCCGATGAGTGAGTGGCCAACGCGGCATCAAGAGCTGGGTACGGGTGTTGGCGCTTTATACAGTCATTCTCAGGCGAAACCGCACGTTGTCATGCGTTGTTTTGACCAAAAAGCATTGTCGCACCGGTTATCCTGGTTTATAATTAACATATCGAGCGGTCCCGTTTGTAGGTGAATACGAGGAGATATCCGTTGACTTGGATCTCACCGAAGAACAGGAGATGATCCACCGTTATACGCGGGACTTCGTCGGGCGTCGTGTAGCTCCTGCTACTGGCGGGGGTTGTCGCCGCGAAGTCTTCCCCGTCAACATGCACCGCAAGATATCTTCCGCCTGCTTCTCAGATTTACCTGCTGCGTCGTATGCGCTCGCCCGAGCGCGTTCATATCAGGGTGCATCGCGTCCGATGCGCCTGGCAAAATTCTGCAAATGGGGGATGGGATGGTGATAACTCTAAGCGTGATCAAAGCCGACGTCGGGGGATATGTGGGGCATGCCAGTATGCACCCCGACCTCATGGACGAGGGGGAGCGGCACTGCGCATCGGCGAAGCAGGAGGGTCTGCTCATCGACTACAAGGTGATGCGCTGTGGCGATGATCTTGAGCTCATTATGACCCATGAGCAGGGCGTGGACAACGATCACATTCACAAAATGGCCTGGGAGACCTTCGAGGACTGTGCCGATGTGGCCAGGAAGCTGAAGCTATACGGTGCCGGTCAGGACCTTATCGCCGATGCCTTCTCCGGGAACGTTCGAGGAATGGGCCCGGGCCTGGCAGAGATGGAGATCGAAGAGCGCCCATCCGAGCCGGTAATCGTTTTCATGGCCGATAAGACCTCGGCAGGGGCCTGGAATCAACCTCTATATAAAATGTTTTCCGATCCCTTCAACACCTCCGGACTCGTCATTGCGCCGGGAATGCACGAGGGCTTCAGCTTCGAAGTGCAGGACGTGGTGGACCACAAGAAGATCACCTTTAACTCGCCGGAAGAGATCTATGACCTGCTGATGTTCATCGGCGCGCCCTCCCGGTACACGGTGAAGGCGGTGTATTCGCGCAACACCGGCCAGGTCGCGGCGGTCTCCTCGACCGAGAGGCTCAGCCTCATCGCCGGCAAGTATGTGGGCAAGGACGACCCTGTGTGCATCGTGCGCTGCCAGGGGGCTTTCCCGGCGGTTGGCGAAGTGTTGGAGCCCTTCGCCATGCCGCAGCTAGTGGAGGGCTGGATGCGCGGCTCACACCACGGCCCTCTCATGCCGACGTGCTTCGCGAAGTGCAATCCGAGCCGGTTCGACGGGCCGCCCCGGGTCATAGCGGCCGGCTTCCAACTGGCCGACGGAAAGCTGGTGGGGCCGCTGGATATGTTCGACGATCCCAGCTTCGATATGACGCGAGAGTGGGCCAACCAGATCGGCGAGTACCTGCGGCGTCACGGCCCGTTCGAGCCCCATCGCCTGTCGTTGCACGAGCTGGAGTACACCACGATGCCTGCCATTATGGCAAAGCTGCAGGAGCGGTGGCAGTCGATGTGACCACATTTTTCCAAGGGGACCCTGATCCTTCCTGGGGGCCGGTCTGTCGACCGGCCCTGTGCTGTCAACAGAGAGGACAGGGGAGCGGGCCTCTTGTTTGCTAAGGGAGGCCGCTCCCATTTATAATCGACGTTGTGTGTTGGCCGGACGACGCACGGGTCGTTGGCGGGTTTGCCTCGTATGAGCTAGAGTGCTGTCCGCCTCGACAATGAGGACGATTGCACTCATGTAGCCAATCAGGTGAGTGCCGGCTTACGCGCACAGCCAGAGCTTTTCGATCGGGCGCAGGCCCCCTCGAAAGCATGAACGAAGGTGGGGACTTAGAGAGCATGCAAGAGAAGACCGTTGATATGGACACCATCGTCTCGCTCAGCAAGCGGCGGGGCTTCGTCTTTCCTGGAAGCGAGATCTACGGGGGCTTCGGCTCCTTCTGGGACTACGGGCCGCTGGGCGTGGAGATGAAGCGCAATGTCAAAGACGCCTGGTGGCGGGCTGTCGTCCACCGGCGAGACGATGTGGTCGGTCTGGATGCGGCCATCATCATGCACCCCGCCGTGTGGAAGGCTTCGGGCCACGTGGACGGCTTCATCGAGGCGTTGGTGGAGTGCAAGGTCTGCCATCAGCGGTTCCGTCAGGACCAGCTCGAGGGCGGCACCTGCCCGTCCTGCCAGGGGCTGCTCACCGAGCCCCGCTGGTTCAACACGATGTTCCGCACCTTCGTCGGCCCCATCCAGGACGATGCCTCGGTGGCGTACCTGCGTCCCGAGACTGCCCAGGGTATCTTCGCTAACTTCCGCAACGTGCAGATTGCTACTCGCCGGAAGCTGCCCTTCGGCATCGCCCAGATCGGCAAGGCTTTCCGGAACGAGATAACGCCCGGCAATTTCCTCTTCCGGCAGCGCGAGTTCGAGCAGATGGAGATAGAGTACTTCGTGCGGCCGGGCACCGACGACGAGTGGCACCAGCGCTGGATCCGCGACCGCTTCGAATGGTACGTCAGCCACGGCGTCAAGCGCGAGAACCTGCGGCTGCGTCCCCACGAGTCTGATGAGCTGGCGCACTACGCTAAGGGCTGCGCCGACATCGAGTACAGGTTTCCCTTTGGCTGGGCGGAGATCGAGGGCATCGCCAACCGCACCGATTTCGACCTGCGGCGCCACTCGACTGCCAGCGGCCAGGACCTCACTATGTTCGACGAGCAATCGGGCGAGCATATCCTGCCCTACGTGATCGAGCCATCGGCAGGCGTGGACCGCGCCTTCCTGGTCTTTCTGATCGATGCTTACGACGAGGAGCCGGACAAAGAAGGCACGCGCGTGGTGCTGCGGCTGCACCCCAGGATCGCTCCCATCCAGGTAGCCGTGCTGCCCCTGTCCCGCAATGCTAAGCTGGTGCCGACGGCTCGCGAGGTCTGGGGCCAATTGCGGGAGCACTTCGTCACTTCCTATGACGATGCCCAGAGCATCGGACGCCGGTATCGCCGGCAGGACGAAGTGGGCACGCCGCTCTGCGTGACCGTCGACTTCCAGACGGTGGAGGAAGACCGGGCGGTCACGATCCGTGACCGCGACACGATGGACCAGGTGCGCGTCCCCATTGCTGAATTGGTCCCGGCACTCCGAGAGCGCCTCTTTGATTAGAATATAGTATAATAACAGTAAGGCGCGAAGCATTCCGTCCGGAATTTCCCGTCGCTGCACTCCGATAATCTCCTTCCCCTGCCTGTGAGGGTGTTTCACGATGCCAGCACCAAATGGGCCTGTGTCGGCTTGCAACGCTGTGTCCGCTTCGGTGGGAGCGCACTCCAAGTTCATGGTCCTTGTGGGCGTGCCTCTTCGGTCACCGAAGGCGCTTCAAGGCTCATATCGCCTTTCGGCATTGTCTTTTTCCGGCTGTGGGGAGGGCCGCGGCTTGGGGAAGTGCCCCGCTTTTTTTGTCGCGAGCGAGATGATTCACTAGAACACCTGCATCGCTCCGGGTTTCAGGGTTCAAGGTGTGTCACCCGAACGAGTTAAATGAAGGCGAAGAAGCCGTAACAGAAGGGCTCATGTCGAGGGCGTCTTCTTGTTGTTCCCAATGAGGCCCAGGGTAAGGGATGGGGCACGAAGCGATGAGCTCGGGAGCAGACACGTCGCGGGCAGGGCGGGTCCCCAATGGCCCCGATGCAGCGGGGAACCTTGATCTCCTTCCGCTCACTGTTGAGGAACAGGCCGCCATCCTGGCGGCGGTTTTCGCCCGCTCACCGGACGGAATGCTGTACATCAGCCCCGACGGTGTCGTCCGGGCCGTGAATGCAAGTTCGGCCCAGCAGACCCGCCTCCATCCCGGGGGAATGATAGGGCGTTCTCCCGAAGAGGTGTTTCCCAGCGCGAAAGACCGGATCGGTCGCATCTGCGAGGAAGTGCGCGAAACCGGCAAGCCTTTCCAGGCCGAGGCGTTCTCATTCGAGTTCAAGGACCAGCCCGAGCGGGGCCTGACCTACTGGGACCTGAGCATCTCCCCCCTTTATGGGACCGACGGCGCATTTCTGGGCTACCTGGTCCTGCACCGCGAAGTGACCAAGCGCCAGCGTGCAGAAGAGGAGCGCCAGCGGCTTCCAGACCAGCTACAGGCAATGAACCAGCGACTTGCCGTCGCTAGCATGCGCGCACGTGAGCAGGCGAGAGAGGCCCGGCGGCAGGCGGACAACCTGGAGGCGACCATCACCTCTATCACCGATGGCGTCCTCATCTACGGCTCGAACGGAGAGATCGAGCGTATGAACCCGGCTGCCGAAAGGATACTGGGCTACTCTGAGGCCGAGCTGCAGCTCCCTCTGTCCAGGCGAATGGCCATGCTGGCCGTCGAGACCCTCGAGGGCGAGCCCTTCACAGCGGAGGAGCTGCCTCCCCGCAGAGCGATGCGGGGCGAGATGGTGCAGGGCGTGGTGATGGCCATCCGGACCGCCGGCAGGCAACCCGTCTGGGTTTCTGCCAGCGCCGGGCCCATCCGCGGCGCGCAAGGGGAGCTGCTCGGGGCAGTGGTCACGTTCACCGACATCACAGCCTTGCGCGAATCGCAGGAGCAGCGAGAGGAGTTCCTTCACCGGATATCTCACGATCTGCGCAACAGCCTCACCGCAGTAACCGTCCAGGCTGAGCTGCTTCACCGGCGGTTGATGCGGCAGGGTCTGGAGCAGGACGCCGAGATCGCCCAGGCCATTCTGGAGAGTGGCAGGCGGATGGGCTCGATGATCGCGGACCTTGTGGAGGTCGACCGCCTGGAGACGGGCCATCTGGAGCTGCATAAACAGACGACCGATCTCGGTCGCCTGGTCACGGATCTCGCCGGGCGCGTGGGGACGATGGAGGACAGGGCCCATCTCCAGGTGGAGGCGCAGGAAGGGATGCCTCCTGTGGTAGTCGACCCGGAGCGCGTGGAGCGGGCCATCGAGTACCTGATTATGAATGCCCTGGCACAGTCTCCCCCGGACGCGCTCGTGGTGGTGCGGCTGGTGGAGAGCGATGGGGAGATCCTCGTTTCGGTGGTCGACCGTGGTCCGGGCATCCCCACCGAAGACGTCCCCCATCTGTTCGAGCGCTTCTACCGGCCGCGCACGGGCGTAAGGGCGCCAGAACTTTCCCTAGGGCTGTACCTTGCCCGCCTCATCGTCGAAGCACACGGCGGAAGCATCTGGGCGGAAAGCGAAGTCGGCCAGGGTACAACCATTTTCTTCACCTTGCCTGTCGGTTGAGCGCGCATCTCCACCCTCACTAGAATATCCTCGATCTGGCTCCAGTGTCACCTATGGCCTTCTCAAAGCTTGCCTGCAAATCCTTTCGATCGCGTAGGGCGCGGGTTACCCGCGCCCTACTCCGTCTCGTCGGAGCGAGAACAGGCAGAATAACTGCAAAGATGTCCCGAAGTCACCCAGGGCCTTTCGGTTATCGAAATCGACGCTCCGTTTCCGTAGGGGCGCACCCGTGTGTGCGCCCTGGCGCCAATCGAATCCGGTGGGCGCCAGTTCGGGGCCGACACGCGGGTCGGCCCCTAGGGATTACATCGGATAATCGAAAGACCCTGCGAAGTCACCGAGGGCCTTTTCAAAGTCGCCAGCCAGGAAGCAGAGAGTACTTCAGTTGCTCACCAACGGCAGTCAACCTCACCTCCGGCCTTCGGCCACCCCTCGCCACGGCCCGCCAGAGGCGGGTCCGCCTTCGGCAGACGACTCGCCTCCCGCCAAGATGCCTGCGGCACTCTCGCCGTGGCGAGGGGTCGCCTTCTTTGACTGCTGGTGAGGATGGCGGGCCTGCCTATGGCAGGCGGGTCTGGCGACTGGCGAGGGGCCAGGGGGTGAGGTGAGCCCCACGAGCAGCCGGATCAACGGACTTTGAAAAAGCCCTGAAGTCACCAGATAGCTGTTGAAATCTCCTGCCTCGCGTGCTAAAATAATCCCGACTAATTTAGTAGGATTTAGCGACTTTGAGACTGTCCACCTCGTGGAGAGCGTGCGGGGCGCTAAGGGTGGCTACACTCTGGCTCGGGCGCCCGATAGCATACGCGTGGGCGACGTGGTACGGGCCCTGGAGGGGCCAATCGAGCCGGTGACGTGCGTGGCACAGGGCGACAATTTGGCCATCTGTGCTCGCCAGTCCAATTGTGCCGCCCGAGCGGTGTGGGAGCGGCTGCGGGACAGCATAGTGGAGACGCTAGATTCCGTGACGCTGGCGGACCTGATAGCCGGCAGAGTCGGCAAAGTGGCCATCGAGATGCCAGCGAGATAGCGCCCATTGCGATGACATCACAAAGAAGAACTGATAGGCATTAGGAGGTGGCGATGGAAAACAAGCCGGACAAGGTGGTGTACATGGACCATTCGGCGACTACGGCGGTACATCCCAAGGTACTCGACGCGATGTTGCCGTACTTCTCGGAGCGGTTCGGCAACGCTTCCAGCATATACGGCCTGGCCAGAGAGGCGCGGCGGGCCCTCGACCAGTCCCGCCAGACCCTGGCTGAGGGCATCGGGGCCAAGCCGGAGGAAATCATTTTCACCAGCGGCGGCACGGAGTCGGACAACCTGGCATTGAAGGGCGTGGCCGACGCGCTGCGCTCCAAGGGCAACCACATCATCACCTCTGCTATCGAGCATCACGCCATCCTGCACGTTTGCGAATACCTCTCGAAGAGGGGTTACGAGATAACCTACCTGCCAGTGGACAAGCATGGAATCGTCGACCCTGACGCGGTGGGGCGGGCCATCACCGAGGGCACCGTCCTGGTCAGCATAATGCACGCCAACAACGAGGTGGGCACCATCGAGCCCATCGCCGAGATAGGCCGCATCTGCAAGGAGCGGAAGGTGGTCTTCCACAGCGACGGGGTGCAGGCTGTCGGCAAGCTGCCCATCAAGGTGGACGAGCTGGGCGTGGACCTGTACAGTATCTCGGCCCACAAGTTCTACGGGCCGAAGGGCGTTGGCGCACTTTACGTAAGACGCAGGACGCCACTTATACCGCAGGCACAGGGCGGCAGCCAGGAGCGCAACCGCCGCGCTGGCACGGAGAACACGGCGGGAATCGTAGGACTGGCGACGGCGATTGCAATGGCAGAAGAGCGGCGCGATGACTACAACCGCAAGGTCGGCGCGCTGCGCGACCGGCTGATCGCCGGCATCCAGGAGCGGATCCCCAGCGTGTGCTTGAATGGGCACCCGACCAGGCGGCTGAGCAACAATGTGAACTTCTGCTTCCAGTACGTCGAGGGCGAGTCCATTCTGTTGAACCTGGACCTTATGGGCGTGGCAGCCTCCAGCGGATCTGCCTGTACCTCAGCCTCCCTGGAGCCATCGCACGTGCTTCTAGCGATGGGGGTGCAGCCGGAGATCGCCCACGGCTCGGTGCGGCTCACCCTGGGCTACGATAACACGGAGCAGGAAGTGGACTACGTACTCTCGATACTGCCCGAGATAATCGAGCGACTGCGCTCGATGTCGCCGCTGTACAGCAAGGCCGGCGCGGCTGCCGGCGGAGGCAACGGGTAGCAGCCCGTGAGCGATAACTTGAGGACGGACAGAAGACATGTATAGCGATCTCGTAATGGACCACTTCAGCAACCCTCGGAATGTGGGGGAGATACCCGACGCCGACGGGGTGGGGACGGCGGGCAATCCGGTCTGTGGCGACATAATGAAGATTTACATCAAGGTGAAGGACGACTGCATCGAGGACATCAAGTTCAAGACCTTCGGCTGCGGGGCGGCTGTGGCGACCAGCAGCATGGTCACCGAGATGGTGAAGGGCAAGACCATCGAGGAGGCGCTCGTCATCACCGACAAGGCGGTGGCCGAGGCGCTGGGCGGGCTACCAGCCAACAAGATGCACTGCTCTAACCTGGCCGCCACCACGGTGCACAAGGCCATCGAGGACTACCGGTCCAAGGTGGGCGCTGGAAGCAGATAGGCCGGGGACTTCTTGCCGGAATGAATGCGCCCGTGGTCGCTACGCACGGTGACCACGGGTCTGGTACGTCTACCAGTAGCCTGGTTCATCGGGGGGATTGCCGTCCGCGGGGGCGACGTTCTCCGCATCGCAAAGCCCGGCGAAATCGCACCACCCGCACAGCCAGTTCGGCCGGGGAGCGAACTCTCGCTCCGACAGAATCTCCTCGCGCGCGGCGTGCAGCCGCGCTTCCGTGTCCGCGATCTGAGCGGGCGTCGGCTCGATGCTCCGCAGCCCGTCGCCGTTCAAATACAGGTATGAGGCTTTGGCTACCTCGGACTTCAGTTTCCTTTGTAGCAATAGTGCGTAGGCCAGCAACTGAAAGTCGCCGTCCTCCTTCGGCGTCTTCCCCGTCTTGTAGTCGATGACGTGGAGCGAGCCATCCGGGTGGCGGTCGACGCGGTCGATCTTGCCCTTCAGCAGCAGTTCCGGCGACAGTATGACGGAATGGTATGCCTCCAGCAAAAAGGGCTGGGCCCGCGTGTCCTGCCTGTCGCAGAACCACTTCAACTGCTCGAGGGCCCGCAGACCGTACTGCTTCTCCTCATCATTGTCCGCGAATCCGTTCCGGTTGCGTGACCAGCGCCTCCTGAGCAGCGCTTCCATCGTCGCGTACGATCTATCGAGGTTGCGTGGGGAGAAGAAGTCTCGAAGGGCGTCGTGAATGTGGGCACCCATCGTCAGGTAGGGCCGGGGTTTTCGGTACTGCTCGAGGAGCCCATCGACGTAGTGGTACTTGTAGCGGCGGGGGCATTGCCGGAAGATGGCCAGCTTGTACGGCGATAGCCTGAACAGAGACGGAGCCATCGACGTCCACCTCGATGTCCTGAATACGAGTCCGGTTGGGCTGCAACGCTCCTGCGCGGCAGACGTGCCCTATTGAGAGCAGCGTGAGCATAATCCAGCGGCAATTGGATGTCAAATAGAAAAGCCCTGAGCAGGTAACCAGACTTGCTCAGGGCTTTCGGCGCTCGTTTGGGGCCGTTAACCAGCCCGTTTGCGGGCATCGCCGGCGAGCGTTACCTGCCCTCATCCAGGATGGCTTCCACGTCGTGCCGGGCGCGGGCGATCACCTCGCGGACGCGGCGCAGCTTCTCTGGACTGGCATCGTGGCCGGCGCGGGCCAGCGTGCGCCCGAAGTCGGCGAACTCGTGCATTGTCTCGTGGAAGCTCGCATTGGAGATGAAGCCCCAGTGGGCTTTCACGCGCTCCCACATTCCCTCCATCGTGCTCTGCTGCTCGGCCAGGTGCTTCCGGCCCTCGTCGGTGATGGTGTATACCTTCTTCCCTTCCTGCTGCTCGGAAGTGATGTAGCCCATGTCCTCCAGCATCTGGAGGGTGGGATACACCACCCCGGGGCTGGGGGTGTAGAAGCCGCCGAAGCGCTCGCCCACGGCGCGTATGATCTCGTAGCCGTGGCGCGGCTTCTCCTTCAACAAGTCCAGGATGATGTACTTGAAGTCTCCGCGCTCAAAGATGTTCCCGTGGCGCGGCCCACGGCCAAAGGGTCCTCTGTGCCACATAATGTCCTCCCCTGCGAATGGTCTGGCGATATATCTAGATATATCGTGATATATCATAGCCGGCAGTGACTGCGCTGTCAAGGGTTGCACCAATCAGGTAAGTGTTCAGAAGAGTGGTCTGGGTAACTGGTTCGGATGGTGTAGCGAAGAGTCCATCAAGCTCACGATCGAGGGGAGGAACACTTACGATCCCAGACAGCGGCACGAACTTCGGTTCAAGCTCCTTGCTTGCAGAGAGAACTCACGCGGCTTTCTGACCAAACCCTCGGTGAACCTGGATGTAGCGAATCACGTCGCTTCGGGTGAACATGCCAACCACATTGCCATGGTCGACGACCGGCAGCGGGTTCCGGTCGTCGACCGGCATATCCCGTAGCGCCTGGACCAGCGGCTCGTCCCGGACCTTCGGCGCGGTCAGTTGCCGGATGTGCCCAACTACCTGCTTCGGGGAGGCCGCCCAAGGCTACCCCCGCGCCCGGTCGTCGACGCCGCCGAGGTCCGCGAAACAGTGAAGCTCTTGCCATCGCTGGCGATCGCTGACGACACGGCCAGCGCCTGGTTATTCGCGTTGATCATCGTGATAGGCTGCGCGCCGGCCTGGCTCAGGTCGACCGTTTGACCGTTCCGAATCGCCGTCGCCCCGCTGAACGAGACCGAGCCGAAGTTGTCCAGCGGCAGGATGCCCCCCCGCCCGCTGGATGGTGCTTCCTCGATCCACTCGGCCGACGACTCGGACGACGCGTAGTTCACGGTCTGCTGGTAAGACTGGCCGTTAGTGTTGTTCTTGATCGAAATCTGCCAGACGCCGGTCCCGGCACCTTGCTCGTTTATCGAGACCGTCACCGAATCGCCGGGCACTACCGCCACGGGCACCTGCTGGGAAGCCTGGGGTAGCATCTCGATCCAGGTCTGGAACTGGTCCTGGTTACCGGAGGACACGTCCTGGGTCCCGGCCTGGATCAGGTCGGTGCTCGTCACCCCGCCGATGCCCACCCAGGTGGCGCCCACGCCGGCCCCACCGCTCCCGACTGGCTGGGGCACGATCCATGTGCCGGTCACGCCGGTGAACGTCCCGGAGGTCGCCGCGTAGCCAGCCCAGTTCCGCGAGCTATCCTGGGGTGACGGCGCGGAAGCCGACGGCGGCAGGGGCGTCGGCTGAGCGGCTGGCGGCGTTCCGCCGCTCGCGGGAGTCGGAGCCGCGGACGGCGTCGGGTGCTGGTCGGCAGCGATCAGCCACTTGCCGCCCTGCAGGACCAGCGTGTAGATGTTGGGGTCGGTGGACTCCGCGGTCGTCCCGTCGTTGAAAGTTGTGGTCCAGGTCTCGTCGGTCGTTGCCGTCGCGTTGGTGCCGGTCACGTTGATCGATCCCCAGGTCAACCGGACGAGGTTGATGCTGGTCACCCCCTGAGCGGCCAGTTGCTGATTTGTCTGCACCAGTTCACGGTAGTAGGCCGCGGTCGCGGTGTCGCTCATCAGAGAGGGGTCGCCTTGTGCAAGCGCCTGGGCCTGCTCCTGGTTCGCCCGCTGGATGACAGCCTGGATCGCCGCGGCCTGGGAATCGGCCGGTACTATGGGTGCCACCGCGGCCACCAGATGGTGGAGGGGCGCGCCCGGTGGCACTGTCACGCCGACCGCGACGAGGGCCGCCAGCGCGATCACGACGGCAGCAAGCCAGCCCAGGCGGTGGCTTGACCGAGTCGACGGCGACGGCGTCGCGCCAGGCGGCCTGGGTGATGGCGTCGCTTGCGCGTCGGGCTGATAATCCGGATCATGCATAGGATCCTGGTTCGAGTTAGCCATAGGATTCACCTACTTCCTGCCCTTGATTGTGAGACATTTGAGCCGCGCCAGAACGGCTCCCAGATTCCAAATGCCGATGAACCCGATGCTCGGGTTCTGCTCCATTCCCATAGTCAACACGTCCTATCTGTTCTTGCCCGATCGGGCTATCGCTGCTCTTGGGCAGGCTCCTACAAGCTCCGCCGGTCCACGCTTCGCGATTGTGGACAGGCGCGTGACCTATCGGTGCAGAGGGATAGAGCGAATGCGATTTGATGAACGCAGTAGCGGTGTGGATGGCGGCGTCCGATAGTGACGTCGTTGAGGGACGCCTGAGAGTGGCTTTCGGCTACGCGCTTGTTGTGTTACTAAGCCTATTCTTGCCTGCTCTTCAACTCGAGGCGCCCTGACTTCGACGGGAGAGAAGTCCGTCCAGGCCCCTTGTAGCAAGGCATCGCCCTGAATCCAAAGTACCAGTACACCAGCCGAGTTGTCAAGAGTGGCCAGCGGCTTCGTCAGGGCCTTCCTCTGTGTCCATAATGCTGCATCCTGCCTGGCCAGTATGTCGCAGTCAGCAGCCACAACTCGTCCCCGTCCTTCTGAACAGATACCAAATCAGCCTCTGGTGTTCAGGTCAGTGGCGTCTTTGCCGCCGGCATTTGACGGGAGCGCTCGCCGAGAGTATATTCCCACTTGCGCGCCTCGTGACCTGCCAATGGGGGAGGCGCCGGCAACAGGCCACCACTAACGGATAGCATCCAACTAGATCAACAAAAGGAGAGGTTGGCATGAAAGTCACCGATGTAAAGACTTACCTGGTCCACCCGGGCGTCGGGAAGAACTGGCTTCTGATCAAGATCGATACCGATGAGGGTATCCACGGCTGGGGCGAGGCCTACACCCAGGCCGACCGGGACCGGAGCATCGAGGTGATGGTGCACGAGATGGCCGAGTACCTGAAGGGCCGGAGCCCCTTCAACATCAAGCACTTCACCCAGGTGATGTACCTCGATTTCGCCGGCAAGCGCGGCGCAATGGAGTTCTACTGCGCCCTCAGCGGGATGGAGCACGCCCTCTGGGATATCGTGGGCAAGAAGCTGAATACGCCGGTGTACAACCTGTTGGGCGGCGCCTGCCGGGATAAGATACGCGTCTATGCAAACGGCTGGTCGGCGGGGGCGCGGACGCCGGAGGCGCTCTCGGAGAAAGCGGCGGACGTCCTGAAGAAAGGCTTCAGCGCTCTGAAGTTCGATCCGTTCCCCAGCCCGTGGCGGACCCACATCAGCAAGTACGAGGAGCAGATGGCCGTCGAGAACGTGCGGGCGGTCCGGCAGACCGTCGGGCCGGACGTGGATATCCTGGTGGAGGTGCACCGTCGCCTGGCGCCGCAGCACGCCATTCGCGTGGCCCGGATGATCGAGGAGTTCAAACCCTTCTGGTACGAGGAGCCAGCTTCGGCCCGCAACGTCGATTGCCTGGCCGAGGTGCGGCGGAATATCAACATACCGGTCGTCACCGGCGAGGAGCTGTACACCAAGACCGAGTTCCGCGAGGTCTTCGAGAAGCAGGCTGCCGACATATTGAACCCGGACATCTGCAACTGCGGCGGCATCCTGGAGCTGAAGGAGATCGCGGCGATGGCCGAGCCGTACTGCGTGGTGATGTCGCCCCACAACTACAACAGCACCACCATCGGCCTGGCCGCCTCGCTGAACCTGACCGCCCACATCCCGAACTTCCTCATCCTGGAGTACTTCGTGAACTTCCAGCCGGTGACGGATGAGGTGGCGGTGAAGCCGTTCAAAGTAGAGAATGGTTACATCAAGATCCCGGAAGGGCCGGGCCTGGGCCTGGAGATCGACGAGGCGGCCCTGGCGAAGTTCCCCTACAAGCACTTCCCGAAGCGCAACATCCGCCAGTTCGGCGACGAGGGGCCGTAGGGTCACCCTCACCCCAGCCCTCTCTGCACGCGGAGAGGGGGAGCGCAGGCGGGGCCGGCGTCGCTTCCTCTCACAGGGGAAGAATTCATGACCGTAGGGGCGAAGCATTTGCCCTGGTAGTCACGACTTCAGTCGTGGGCACCCCAGCGACTGAAACCGCTACTACGGCTACCAGCAAATGCTTCGCCCCTAGCTGTTCGATCTACAAAGGCCGCTTGATGGGCAGGACCACATCCTGTTGTGGGAGCGGATGGCCGTGGGCGACCAGGTGGATGTTCCTCCACATGTGCTCCATCGTCGGCACGCGCAGCTCCTCGGCGCTGCCGGCGATGTGCGGCGTGACCACTACGTTGGGCAGGCTGAACAGCGGATTGTCCTTGGTGGCCGGCTCCTTCATGAAAACGTCGAGTCCGGCCCCGGCGATCTTCCTGTCACGGAGGGCCTCGTACAGGGCCGACTCGTCCACCACGGCGCCGCGGCAGGTGTTGATGAGGATGGCCGAGGGCTTCATCAGGGCGATCTGCGCTCCGCCGAACATCCCGGTGGTCGCCGGGATATGTGGCACGTGCAGGCTAACGATGTCGCACTGTGGGATCAGGTCGTCGAGGGATGGCACAAAGCGGACCCCTAGCTCCTGCTCTCGCTCCGGCCTCTGGCGCACGACGTCGTAGTACAGGACTTCCCTGGTCTCGAAGCCGCGCAGTCGCTGGGCCACGGCCTGGCCGATATTGCCAAAGCCCACCAGGCCGACGACCTTGCCCTGGATCATGTGCGAGTTGGCCCGCATCTCGGCGTCGCGCCACTTCCCGTGCTGGATCATGTTGTACATCGATTGCGGGATCCACTTGTACACCGACAGGATAAGGGCAATCGTGAACTCGGAGACCGTCATCCTGTTGGCGCCGGCGGTGATGGCCACGCCGATGCCCAGGCGCTCGGCGGTGGGTATGTGGATGCGGTCGTAGCCGATGCCGCTCTTCTGGATGAGGCGGGCCTTGTCCATAGCCTCGATCACCGGCGCGGGGACCGTGTTCATCGACCCGCCGATGACGTAGTCGGCGCCCTTCACCTTCTCGATCTGCTCTTCCTGGGTGCTCTTCTCGATGTATACGAAGTCGAAGTCGGGCGGCATCGCGCGGCGGGCGATCTCGACCTCTTCCGGGCCCATAATGTCGATGATAGCGACCTTCCACTTTGCCATTGGCCTTTCAGCTCCTTTCGCATAATGCGACCTCTCCCCGGGCCTTTGGCCGCCCCCTCCGATCCGGAGAGGGGCCACGGGGGGGTGAGGTATGCCTAGAACGTCGGGTCGACGGTGTAGACCTGGAACGGCTCGGTGTACTTCAGCGTCTCGGAACGGGTCAGGGATCCCGACGCGTAGTCGAGGACCAGGCGGAACAGGCGCTCGCCGGCCTCCTCGACCCTCTCCTTTCCCTCGATAATGGTGCCCGAGAAAAAGTCGATGCTGCCGAGGGAGCGCTAGTACGTGTTTGGGTTGGCGGTGCACCAGATGAGGGGCGTCACCGGCGCCGTGGACGGGCTCAGGATGGAACGGCCGTGATATCCGCCGCCGCCGAGCTGGAACAGCGCCAGTTGGGCACCGGACGCGCAGTAACCGGCGAAGATGGACCCCGCGCTCATCCAGTTATTCACGAAGTGCAGGCCCTTGCACCCTGGCTTTTCGCCGTACTCCAGCACGCCCTCGATGGGGGCCGACCCGGCCTTGTGGATGGCGCCGAGGGACTTCTCCTCCAGGCTGCTGATGCCGCCCTTGATGTTTGACGGCACCGGGTTGACGGTGCGGATGTCATTGCCCGTGGACAGCGCCCTGTTCTCGGTGTCCAGAGCTACCTGCAGGATGCGGTCCTGCACTTCCCTGGTGCGCCCGCGCTTACAGAGGATATGCTCGGCGCCGATGATCTCGGTGTTCTCGCCGAACATCGCCGTCCCGCCCAGGGCGACGACCTTGTCATACATGTAGCCCAGCGCGGGGTTGCCCGCGATGCCAGAGGTGGGATCGGAGCCGCCGCACTTCACGCCGAGGGTCAGCGCGGACACCGGGCACGGCTCTCGCCGCGCCTTCGAGGCCTGGTACACCATCTCCCGCGCCAGCTCGATGCCCTTCACCGTCGCCTGGAGAGTGCCGCCCAACTCGGCTGGGTCCAGTATCTCCACCGGCTTGCCCGTCCTGGCTACCTCGGCCGCCATCTTCTCCGGTGACATCTCGGGATAGCCGGATGCGGGCGTGGACGGGTCGATGAGCACGGCGGCCACATTGGGGTTTTGCGCCATGCCGATGAAGGTGCGGGCGATGGTCTCGCGGTCGCGCTTGGTGCGGCCGCTGCCGGTATCGGCCGTGACGAATGTCCTGATGCCGGGCACGCTCTCGTAAATCTTGGCCGCGATGAAGCCCGAGGGTATGACCAGGACGTAGTTGCGGGTGCCGACCGAGCCGTCGGGGCGAGGATAGCCGAAAAAAGTCTCTTCCGCCATTTCTTCTACCTCTATGCTTCGTTGGAGCGCTTTGAGCGGGCGCCGTCCGGGTCGTGGGTGCTTCTGATCCGAGCGCGAGCTGCTCGCGATAGATGTCCGATGGCCGCGGACATTATAGCCCATCGACGGACCCAGGGGTAGGTTTGAGGATGGGCAGGGGCCTCTCCATCGTCATCCTGAGCGAAGCGAAGGATCTTGCTGCGGGGAGCACAAGATCCTTCGCTCGCTAGCGCTCGCTCATAGTCACACGAGGACCTTCTCGTTCTTGACCTCTCCTATATCCCTTCCGGTAACAATTGTTGTAACTCGGATCGATACCTAGACAACCAATGAGGCATGCGTATAGAATGATCGTCAGTTCCACCTGATTGCTGGCCGGCCAGCCGGACGGCTGAGGGGGCAGACCGATTGAGGTGGAGGCCCACAGGCGCACGCAGCCCATTGTCGAGCGTGCTTCACGAAGAGAGCCAGGCAGCGTATCCTCGTTTTCAGGGCAGTATTGGAGACCTGATGACAGATCCAGAAATGGGCGAAAGGAGAGGTCCACTATGCAAGTCGTTGCCGAGCGTTGCACCGGTTGCCTCAAGTGTGTCGATTACTGTTCCGTCGGGGCTATCTCTAAGGTCAGCGGCAAGCGCTTGGTCGAGATCGAGGAAGATGAGTGCGTGGAGTGCGGCGTATGCAAGCGCTCCGGTGTCTGCCTCACCGACGCTCTCTTCCAGCCCGAGCTTGCTTACCCGCGGCGTATACGGGCCGAGTTCAGCGATCCCAGTGTGCCGCACCCCAGCACTGGTGGCGGAGGCCGCGGCACAGAGGAGTGCAAGACCAACGACGTCACCGGCCGTTATCCGCGCGGCCACATTGGGATGGCATGCGAGATGGGCCGGCCGGGCGTCGGCGCCCGGCTCTATCAACTGGAGACAGTGGCCATGGCCCTGGCCAAGCTGGGCGTGGAGTTCGAGAAGCAGAATCCGGTCTACTACCTGTACGAGGACCCCAAGACCGGCAAGGTGAAGGAGGAGGTCAAGAACGAGAAGGTCCTCTCCGCCATCATCGAGTTCGGGACCACACCCGACAAAGTGCCGGCCATCCTGGAGACCCTGCGGCAAGTGCAGAAGGAAGTCAAGACCGTCTTCAGCGTGGACATGTGCTCCCTCATCGAGCCGGACGGCAGCATACCGGTCGAGCAGATCGCCCGGGAGGCAGGCGCGAACCTGCGGCCAAACGGCAAGAGCAATATCGGCCTGGGCAGGCCCCGCTTCAACTTCTTCGGCTCCGGCGAGGAGTCGGGCTCCCCAGGGGAGAAGGAGGAGCAGCGATGACCCACACCAATCATCGCCGCGGCAGCATCGATAGTCTCTCCCGCGACTACACCGTTATGATGATAGCGGCCAAGGGGGTCAACCGGGACGGATGCGGGCCCAAGCTACAGCAGTTCCTGGAAACCGCCCGGGGCAACGGCGCGGTGAATTACGGCACCAGCCACCGCAATGCCTTCACCTCCGACTTCGACAGCATCCTGGTGGGCGCTACGACTGCCTACAGTGCCCTGGCCTGCTTCGACAGCATCGAGAACCTGGCGAAAATGATCAAGGACCTGGTCAAGCTTGACCTAGGCGTCTCCATCGTGGTCGGCGGCCTGTTCGACAAAGTGGACGAATGCTGCGAGGCTGCCGGCATCAGGCGCCACAGCTCCACGTTCTCGCTGAATATCTGGGGCGACCTGGACGAGCTGCCGGACGAGAAGCTGCTAGAGGTCAGCACGATGTGCGGCCACGCGATGGTCTCCCCGAAGCTGGTCCAGCGAATGGTCAAGGACATCACCCGCGGGGTCCGCACAATCGAGGAGGCCGCGGCCGAGCTGGCCAGGCCCTGCATCTGCGGCGTGTTCAACCCCGTGCGGGCCGCGGAACTTCTCCAGCGATTGATTGCCGAGCAGACCGAAGCCGGGGTCCGCAATCTCATCTCCATCGACGCCAGCAAGTGCGACAAGTGCTACGCCTGCGAGGTAGCTTGCCTGGAGGCCCATCCCGACCACAACAAGCCCCTGTGCATCGTCGATGCCTCCCTGGGGCCGGCCGTTTCCCTGCACTGCCTGCACTGCGGCAACGCCGCCTGCCTGGCCGCCTGTCCCACGGGCAACATCTATCGCGACGAGCAACTCGGCATCACGGCGATGAAGGGGACTCTCTGCATCGGCTGCAAGCAGTGTGTAATGGCCTGCCCCTTCGGGATGATCGTGTGGGATGAGGCCAGGGGGATCGCCACCAAGTGCGATATGTGCATCGACCGGCTGCGCGAGGGCAAGACGCCGGCCTGCGTGGAGGGCTGTCCTACGGGATCGCTGAGCGTGCCGGATGCCGCGGGTGTAACCCAGAAGCAGCGGCAGTTAGCGCTGGCGACGACGATGGCCACCTGGGACCGCTCGGCGGAAGTGCCGACCTACGATTACCAGGCCGGCGAGGTGCGACTGGACGCCCAGACGGCGGCCAGGGTGCAGGCCGCGGTAGAGGCAGCCAAGCGCTCGCGCGCCGGTGGCGACGGCAAGGTTGGGTGAGCCACATACCATCGAGTAGAGGTCACGACCCTTGCGCGGGTTCCCCAACCCGCGCAAGGGTTCTGTTGCACTCCTACCGGTCCAGCCAGACGGTGCGGAACTCCCAGAAGCCGCCCCACGAGGGCGGAAAGCCCTTTACGCTCTTGCTCATAACGTAGTTCCAGGGCTGGTACCAGAAGTACACCAGCCAGGCCGTCTCATAGTCGATCGTCTCGCACCGAACATAGATCTGGTTGCGAGCCTTCGGATCGTAAGTGGAGCGGGCTTCCTCCAGACACTTGTCCATCTCCGGGATGGATGCCCGGTGATAAGCTGCCGAGCCCTCGCTGGCCCAGAACAGGCTCATCTGCATATCCGGATCGGTCGGGTTCTCACCGCGGCGAGTCGCCGCCTGGAAGGACGCCGCTTCACGCACTATTCTCACCCAGGCCGTGCGCTCCATAACATTCAGCGTGGCGCGCAGGCCAACTTTCTCCCACATCGACTTCAACATCTGCGCCTGCTGAGAGTCAATCTGGCGTGAGTGCACCGTAAGCTCGAAGTCGACGCCGTTCGGGAAGCCTGCGTCCGCCACCAACTTCTTGGCCTTATCCAGGTCATACCAGTAGTACGGAGCCGACTCGTTGTAGGCCACGGAGCCCGGGGGCTGCAGGTACTTCGACGGTATGCCCGATCCCATGCCCAGCGTCTTGGCGATAGCTTCACGGTCTGTGGCGTACGCTATGGCCTGGCGCAGCTTCAAGTTGTTGCCGAATGGCTCCGTCTTGGAATTGAATACGACGTTGTAGTGGTTGCCCACCCAGGGCACCTCAAGGTACACCAGGTCGGGATTCGATTTCACCGACGCCACGTCCTTGCCCTGGATCAGGTCTACGAAGTCCAGGCTGCCGGCCTTCATTTCCAGCAGCCGGACGGAATCGTCGGCTATGTAGCGGTAGACGATCCCATCAAGGTAAGGCAGCGGCTGCCCATCGGTCCCCTTCTGCCAGTAGCCATCCCACTTCTTGAGGGTAACGTTGGAGCCGGTCTTCCATTCGACCAGTTGCATTGGGCCAGTGCCCACAGCCGGTCCGCCGGGCATGCCGTATTTGTCTCCGGCCTTCTGAAGCGCCTCCATAGACATCATCGCGCCGCCGCGCTGCGTGCCCGAGGACAACGCGGCCAGCAGCGAGGCACACGGCGACTTCAGTCCCACCTTCACGGTGTAATCATCGATGATGGTGACACCCTTGGGGTCGACACACTCCAGATCCGCCTTTGCCACCGACTTCGGATGGGTTACGGCCCGCTCCAGCAAGAACTTGACCACCTTGGCATCGAAGCCTGACCCGTCCTGAAACTTGATTCCCTTGCGCAGCTTGAAAGTAACATCTTTGGCCTGCAGGTCCCACGACTCGGCCAGTCCCGGCGCCGGCCCCCAGACGCCCTTGTCGTCCTGCTGCCAGAAGACCAGAGGGTCATAAATCATCTGGATCGCGGCGCTGCTCCCAGTGTTGATATGGGTATCCAGATGGGTGACATCATTCTGAATGGCGGTCCGTATCGTGCCGCCGCGCTTCACCTTGGCCGCCGCGGTGGGGGTTGCCACTGCTTTGGGGGCTGCAGTTGGCGCCGCTGGAGCAGCCGTTGGTGACTGAGGAGCTGTAGTTGGGGCAGCTTGCGACGGCGGCTTGGTTGGCACGGCAGTGGGCTGTGCCGGCGCGCACGCCGATAGGATGAGGACCGGTACCACCAGTGCTACGAAGGCCAAAAGTACACGCGATCGCATTTCTCTGTCCTCCACTGCGAATATTGCTGACTGCGCCAGCGGGACTGGTCAAGACAAGAGATCGGCTGTAACCTTGGCTAATCTGGAGAACGACCGAGACCTCGGGATACTGATTTGCGCCAGGGTGACCAAGAAAGCTGTATGCCGGGTATAATACGCCCAGCAGAGGTGAGATGCAAGGGGTGCATCAACCCTACTGCTCCCGATGACAGGAGCAGTCGCAACGATGCGGCTTCACGGCACAGACTATCCCTGCTCCTCCCGCAGCCAGCGGGCCACATCCTTGGCGTAGTAGCTCAGGATGAGGTCGGCGCCGGCGCGGCGGATGCCGGTGAGTACCTCCATCGCGCAGCGGCGCTCGTCTATCCACCCGTTGGCGGCCGCAGCCTTCAGCATCGCGTACTCGCCGCTGACATTGTAGGCCACCAGAGGCAGGTGGGTGATCTCTCTCGCCTTGGCGATGACGTCCAGGTAGGCCAGGGCCGGCTTCACCATCACCATATCGGCGCCCTCGGCAATGTCCCGCTCGATGGCCCGCAGCGCCTCGCGCGCGTTGGGCGGGTCCATCTGATAGGAGCGCCGGTCGCCGAACTGCGGCGTGGAGTCGGCTGCCTCCCGGAAGGGACCGTAGAAGGCCGAAGCGTACTTGGCGGAGTAGGCCAATATTGGTGTGCCCTGGAAGCCTGCCTCGTCGAGGGCGGTCCGGATGGCGGCCACCCGGCCGTCCATCATGTCCGAGGGCGCCACAATATCCGCGCCGGCCTGGGCCTGGGCTACGGCGGTGCGAGCCAGGATCTCCAGCGTGGCATCGTTCTGCACCTCGCCGCCCACGACCACGCCGCAGTGGCCGTGGGAGGTGTACTCGCAGAGACACACGTCGCCGACCACTACCAGCTCGGGGGCCAGTTCCTTGATGGTCCGCATCGCAAGCTGCACGACGCCGTCAGAGGCGTAAGCCTCCGAGGCCAGTTCGTCCTTCTCCTCCGGCAGGCCGAAGAGGATCACCGCCGGTATGCCCAGTTCCACGATCTCTTCGATCTCGGGGCCGAGTACCTCCAGCCCGATCTGGTCGCAGCCCGGCATGGACAGGATGGGCCGCCGCTCATCGCCGTGCATCACGAAGAGCGGGTAGATGAAGTCGTCGACACTCAGATCGGTCTCCCGCACCATCCGGCGTAGGGTGTTGGTGGCCCGCAGCCGCCGCATCCGATGAGATGGATGGACACTATAGTTGGCAATGGCACACATTGGCTCCTCCTTACTACTATGCCCCCTTCTCCCTAACAGGGAGAAGTCGCCATAGGCGACTCGTCTGCCAGAGGCGGACTCGCCTCTGGCGAGCCTCTGGCGAGGGACAGGGGATGAGGGTGGATCACCCCTCACCCTAGCCCTCTCCCCTGCGGGGAGAGGGAAAACGAATGCTCCTACTCCACCAATCGCACCCCGGACTTCTTCAGCATACGGGTGCTGAACAGCACCCGGCGCGGCACGTCGGCGATACCCAGGTCGGCCGCGATATCCTCGACGGTAGCCAGCACCTCTTCGCGGCTGCGCCCATGTACCATGCAAAACAGGTTGTAGGGCCAGTCAGGGAGGTGGCGTGGCCGCTGATAGCAGTGGCTGACCTCCGGGCGGGCCCCCATCCGCTGGCCCACGGCGCTCACCTGCTCGTCAGGCACGTCCCAGACCGCCATTCCGTTGGCGCGAATGCCGAGCGCGTAGTGGTTGGGCACCACCCCGATGCGGCGTATCTTGCCTTCGGCCAGCATCCGGCGCAGGAGCCCGATCACCTGCTCTTCCGTCACGCCCAGGTCATCGGCTATCTGACAGTAGGGCTCTTCTACCAGCGGGAATCCGCCCTGCACGCGGGCGATCAATCGGCGCTCGACGTCGTTCATACCTGAAAGTTCACCCCGACAAAGTACTCTTCCAGCATCGGCAGGTCAAGGACCGGCAGGCCCGTGGTCTTCTCC